>JAURNA010000270.1 GCA_030830385.1 Crocinitomicaceae bacterium
TCGGAAACAAAAGAATCGGAAACAAAAGAAGAGGAGCAATTGAGAGGGGTTGAGATGAGCGAAGAGGAAAGGAACGTGGTGGCAGTGGATGACGAACGACCCGTTAAAAGCGTTGAGAAAGAACAGATCCCTCCACGACTGGCCGGGAATGCGTTCAAAACGGAATGCGACGTGAAAATTCATCCGGACGACCAGAAATGGGCCTACTCGGGGAGTTCCGCATGGTTAAGAATTGTCGGAAACGGAACCCCCGGAATAGTACCTGTCGGCAGCGTGGCGGCATCTCAGGGACCATGCGTCAATCAAGTCTATACAACTCATGAAGACGTTCACGTGAAAAATGCGAGTTCGTATTGTGCTGCCTTTAAGAAGTGTATTGAAGGTAAATACGGTATTGTATCTAAGACGGTGTATTACCGGGATTTCGTCAGCTGCTATACTATGAATCACGGGGGACTGCACCCGAACTGCAAAAAGGATGAACAAATGGCCTACGCGGCTTCGGCAGCGGAGGCAAAAAAACGGGCAGCTGATCCCAAATGTGCCAAGGAAAAGAGTTTGTTGAGTAAGGCAGCTGTTGATCATGCCGGATACGCTGTAACTCCTCCGAATTGCTAACCGGATTTCGCGCCTGATCAGTTCGATCGCAAAAATGACGAAGCCCATCCTCCTGCAGGGATGCATCCGCGTACTTACCCGCGCACTGTCCGGTGTAGGCATTGAACGTATGGCCTGATTCTTTTCTTTTTTGTACAGTTGTTGGCTCAAAAGGTAACCCGAAGCAGTACAAGACAGGGATTCATCTCCATGGTTATCAGCGAACTAAACAAAGCAATATTTTCGACAATTTTGTAACTTGTGTCCATGAAAAGAACCGAATTACTACTGCTGACTCTGGTCTTCCCAGTGGCGTTTTCAGCTGTCGCTCAGTGCAATCTGCACAACTCACTTTGCTCTAAACGATACAACGAAGTTGCGTACCTGACTACGCACAATGCATACAACAGTACCGAGAACGGGTTTACACTTCCGAATCACAATTACAACATTACAAGCCAATTGAATTTTGGGGTTCGAGGGTTGATGATTGATGTGTACTACAATGCCGGAATCAACCTGGTATACCACGGTTTTCCTTTCCTGGGAACTGAGCCACTTACGGATGTACTCACCGAAATTCGCCTGTTTCTGGATGCAAACCCCAACGAAATCGTAACGATCATTCTTGAGTGTTACGTATCGTCAAATGCCTATGAACAAGATATGATCACCTCGGGATTATTGCCCTATGTGTACACGCATACCGGTGGACAATGGCCAACCCTCCAGGAAATGATCAATGCGAACGAGCGACTCGTGATTTTATCAGATGCAGACGATGCAGCACCCGGACAGGAATGGTATCACTATGTTTGGGATTACGCAGTGGAAACCCATTATTCGGTGTATAGTTCGGACGGTTTTACCTGCGACTTCAACAGGGGAGACTCCATTAACGATCTCTTTATTCTGAATCATTTCATCACCGATCAGACGTTGGGCGTTGGTTGGGAGGACAGCGCGCTAATCGCGAATAGCAACCCGTTTTTCACGTTAAGGGCGCAGACGTGCCAGCAGCTGAAACAGAAATTCCCAAATTTTCCTACCGTAGACTTTTACGAAGTGGGAGACGCACTTCAGGTTGTTGATATTCTCAACGGAATTACTCCTTTGAATACGAACGTGATTGAGTACTCCGATCCACTTTTCGGTCCCAATCCCGTGAAGGATAAACTGATTTTACGAGGATCAGGAGAATCGGTAACCTTATATGACATGATGGGGAACAAGGTGGAACCGAATTCACAATCCGTAACACCAAACGTGGTAGTGATCGATGTTTCCAACGTATCCCCCGGGGTTTACATCCTGGAAGTAAACAATCGCCGATCTCCTTTCATCAAGCTGTAATACCAATTCGACGCGTACTTTCGCGCGTTCATAACAAACGAAAATCGGACATTTTCCGGCTCAATTTACAACCGCCTTAGCACCTGTCCTCAAGCAAATGCAAAACGAAAAAAGAGTCCATTATCACGAATTGCGATTCATTTGCATTCACGATGCGCGTACCTTTTTTGGGGAAGAAATGATAGGTAATTTCCTTCATTCTCAAGGAACGATATTATGTGGGTGAATTGTCAAGATATGTTAATGAATGAAAGGAATTGTAGACCGTGTAACAATTGTTAGAAAAAGATGTTATACCCGTATTGAACCGATCAACAAATGAAACAAATCCTGATTAGCACATGGGTGCTTTTTTCGTTATTCTCCCGTGCTCAACTCGTTCGTGTCGAAGCATCTATTCACGCCGAAGATCTGCCCGAAGGCATGGCAAAAGGAATGATTTTTCAACTGTCCGACAGCACGTTGGTCAAAGGTGGTTTTGTGGAATCGGGAAAATTATCGGTGCAGTTTCCCTCTTCAAGGGGAACAATGTATTACCTCAAAATTGTTGCGCCAGGATTCAACGATCATTATACTGATTTTACCGTAGAAGATACACTGGTAAATCTGCGTGAGATAGCGTTGGTGAAAGACCTCATGTTCGACGAGGTAACTGTCGTTTATGAAAAGCCGCAGTTCGAGCGCACCATGAATGGAATTTCCGTGAACGTGCAGGGAACCACCTTGGAACAACTCAATACGCTGTTTGACGTGCTCAAAGCTTCTCCGCGACTTGCATCATCCGATGATGAAAGCATTGAGATCATTGGACGGGGAGTGCCTTTAATTCTCGTTGACAGACAGCCCATCATCGCGAATGATGAACTGAAGGCCATTCCGGCGAGTGAGGTTGAACGCTTTGAAATCATGACATCGCCTTCCGCGAAATACCGGGCGCAGGGAAGTGGAAATGGAGTGATTGAAGTCTATACATCCGATTTTCACCTGGAAGGATATCGCGGACGTTTACGTGTTAGCAGCGGAGCAAGTACACAATTACAGCCGCGCCTCGAGGTGAACGGTGGACTCAATCTGAAGAAGAAGAAATTTGCGCTGGACGGTTTCTTTAGTACAAATTACTGGCAGCAAAATAATTTTGGCGAATCCGTTTCTGAATCGGACGACGGTGCCGTATCCACACGTTCGGAATTCGACGGAGACAGACACAATCGCTGGCAGAATTACCGCTTAAAAATGCGGTACGACGTTGCGGAAAACCAATACCTTTCTTTGGGGATTGGCGGACATGGATCCGTTGGTAGAAATACGACAAATTCACTGGAGGAATATTATTCCGGATCAACACTCGTTACAACAGAATCGGGGAAGACGATGAATGATTATACCCGGATGAATTTCAGATCGTACACCAATTATACGTGGGACATTGATACGCTCGGCAGTTACCTGGAGATCAACGCGAATTACACACGAAGAAATTCAGTCAGTGACAACCAGTTCGAATCCGTTTTCGGTGATGTAGATTCGGATGAGGACGTCTATTATTTATCCCTTGCAACCGCCGTAGATCGGCCCAATATTGGTGAAATTCGGGTCAATTATGAGCAGCACCTCGATACAGCACTGAAACTTGAGTTCGGAGCCGACTTTAGCATGCTCTTCAATCAAAAACGGTTCAATCGATTCAATTGGCAGGAAAGCTGGATTAACGATGATCTGTACACGAATTCGTACGACTATCAGGAACAAACCGGAGGAGCGTATGCACAGATCTCCAGAATGTGGAATAAGATTGGGGCCCAACTGGGGATTCGCGGCGAATACACACGTCTGTACGGAACAAGTGCTACGCTTAACCAAACCTTTATGGACTCGTCCTACATTCTGCCCTTTCCTAACGCCGGAGTGTTGTACGAGGCAAACGACAATCTGGCAATTACAGCCTATTACGAGAGTGGAATTGACCGGCCTTCCTTCACGAATTACGACCCGTTTATTCGCATTCTCGACAGTCTGAGTATCCAATATGGAAACCCGTATTTACGCCCCTCCTATGACCATACGCTCGGATTGGAGTTTGATTTGTTCTATTCGTACAACATCAGCCTAACGTACTCACGTTACAACGATGTTACAAGTATACTGACGTTTATCGATACATCCACCTTTATTACCACCCGTACTCCCTGGAATGCAGATTACAACGACAAATTCAGCCTGAGTCTGAGTATTCCGATTCGATTGAAGTGGCTGGACGGCTGGAATTCATGCTGGTTGAATTACAAGAACTACGTGTTTACGGATGCATTTGATCGGGAACCCTATGCCAATCTCTCTTTCGGATTTCATTCGTATCTCTCCTTCCATTTGCCCTGGAAACTGGATTTGATGAGTCGTTTGTTCGTGAATCGATGGGCCAATGACGTAACAAGATCGGCTGCCCGCGCCAGTTGGAGTTTGAGGTTAACGCGAAAATTTGATAATCCGGATTTGAGTGCCTTTGTGGAGGTAAATGACATTTTCCCTGCGAAGTATCAGTACGACGCCGTAAACGGGAATTATAGAAATTGGTCGTGGTCACAGAATGACTTCACTGCATTTCGATTCGGACTCGGTTGGAAATTCGGACGATTGAAGGGTAACACGGACATCAAAGAATCACAATCCGGTCAAAGTGGTAGAATGTAGGCCCGATTTTTGCTGCGTTCCATCTGTGATGCTCACCATTCTGATTTCCCCCGGGAATCCGTAACTGACTGTATTCAAATTCACATGAATGAAATCAGTAATTCTTGTCTTTACCTTGCTTATCAGTGCGATCCGTTTTGCGCAAATAACCGAATACGATGTGAAAAACTTCGGCGGTCTCTGTTCAACATGACATTGGAGGAGGCATCCGGTTCGTTGGTTGTGCCTGATAATGCAGGAAGTGGTATCCGGATCGGGAAAAGATACTGAAGAAGTGTGGACGTCGCTTGACAAGCCATTCGAGAAAGAAGCAAACAGGAGCGATGGGCACTGCCAATGGCTTTCACCCGGCACATTTCCATTTCCTTTGTTATCTTAGCTTACTGACAAATTACACAGCCTCGCCGCTAAGAATTGTCATTACTTTGAAGGTCAACATTGTAACGAATCAATGCAGCAAACGACTGCCCAAAGCGGGCCTGATGGTAGAGTGAAAAGACTGGATGCCGATGAATCGGGATCAGTTGGACTCGTAGTGGAATCGTCGGACGGGAAAAACTTTATTCTGACGTGTTCTCATGTAGCCATGGGAGGCCGTCCGGAGGATAGGGGTGGTTATTTTGTTGACGAGGACATTCAGGTGGAATTACGAGGCCGGCAGACGAATTATGGGTGCGTTCGGTTTTCTTTCATGGACAATGAACAGGAGTCTGCACTTGTTGAGCTGTCGGAATTGGATGCGAATGAATGGAGGAACGAGTTGCCAGATGGAACGCAAATAGGACATGTGTTGAACGTGCCGTCAGAAGGTCAGCGAGTATCGTTTTTTAGTTCACTGAATTACAAAGAGGTTTCGGGGGAAATTATCCGGCTCAACGTCTCTCAAATCACAATAGAATACGGTCCGGTTACAGCAACATTCGACAACCTCATCGAAGTTGGAATGAAGAACGGAAGCATCACCTATACGATCAGCGAAAAGGGAGATTCGGGTTCTGTCGTATACTCAGAAAACTATGAACCGATCGGGATGATCATCGGTGGGAATTCAAATGCAACCTACATCGTACCGATACAACGAATTTTGGATAAAACAGAAACGACAATAAAACAACACGTTCATCTTACATAAACATGAAAACAACCATTCACGGCTTTGTCTACTCCTTGATTCTGGTAGTTGTTGCAAGCAATGCTTCTGCACAGGATCTTGATACAACGAACCCCATTTTCGATTCGCAAAAAGTGCATGCGCTCATCAATAGTGGAGAAGAAGGCCAGACAAAGACAATTCTCGATGCGTATGGGGCAGGTGCGAAGAACAATGTACTACTCAAGCACGTTTTCGCTGCTGTTGATACCAACAGTGCTAAATCGTTGGAATCTGCCGATGCATTGGGGCAATCCGGTAGCTCTGCTTTGTTTGGAACAGCTGGAATCGATGCTTTGGGAACCCTAATTGCAGATCGTTTTCGTGAAGAGCTAACCTTGTCCTTTCTCAATGCATTCAGAGAGCGCCTGAAAAAGGATGTGTACCTGGGGAACCTTTTCGCGAATGCAAAACGTGTGTTGCTCTACGATGATCCCTTCAATTACAATTCGTGGTTGCCATCGTTCCGGAGAGCGTTGGATATGGACTTGAGAAATCTGCCGGATAACATTCCTTCTTTGCTTGAGGCAATCAAATCCGAACATGACGCGATGCTCACAGACAAACAAATGCTGGTGTTGAACGTGACTCTTGCTGCATACAAACCGCTCGTTGATGTAGCAGAGAGTCCGCATGAGAATTACGAGCACATCAAAACCCTGCTAACGAATCTTGCTGGTGTTGACAACATAAATGATCATACGAAAGCCAGCCTTAAGTGGAGTCGGATCATTTTGACAGAGTGTGGGAACGAGAGCCAGACCAACTGGGCAAGCGCAAATGACTTCAAAGCGCTCTTAAAAATGAACATTGCGCGAACCTTTTTGGGATTATTGGTTGAGAAGTACAAAACTGAATTCAAAGGAATCCAACTTTCTAATGGCAAAGACCTCTATACCTTCCTGCATTCCGATCCGAGTGAATCTGAATGGAGCGTATACGTGGATTATGTCAAACAAGTAGCGAACAATGTAGGCGAATTGAAGAAAACAATTTCCGGACTGGAATCGAAGAAAGCACGGGAAGGAAGCCTCAGCTATAACGATATGATTCCCGTGATTCATCAATCGTTGGGTTTATTGAACGAATTGGCAGATTCGAGCACCTGGGCGTCCATGAAAATTCCGATTTCAGATTCAGTCTCTTTCGAAGAAATAAGCAGTATCCTGAGATCTGTGAATCATTACGTCGGTATCGCAACATCCGTGCATCAATCGATAGAAGACAGAGACTATGCGCAATTACTTCCTGATCTGCTGGTTGTGCTTCAGGATGTGTTTGGAGATGCTACACTGGAAAATTCGAAATTCCTTCAGGATGTCTTGAAATACGGAAACCTCGCCGTAAATATCGTGTCTGCAGAAACGCCCGAAGAACTGTCCAGTGCATTGGAGAATTCCATTTTACCCGCACAGAGTTATCGCCTGAAACGAAACAGCCATTTCAGTATCACGATCAATAGTTACGCAGGTGGTTTCTGGGGAGAGCAACGCCTTCGTAATCGTGAAGCCGATGAGCAATTTTCAAGTATCGCGGCATTTACGGCTCCCGTGGGTATCGGACTCAACTGGGGGCTTTTTCGTAGTAGTTCGCCAACAAAATTGAGCCGTTACCCCGCGAAAGTCAAGTTCGATACGCTCGGAAAACGATCCAAAGTGAATTATTTCTCGGGTTGGTCTGCATCCCTGTTCTTCTCGGCTGTGGATATTGGAGCCGTCACGGTATTCCGATTGAACAACGCAGAGACACCCATCGAAAATGTTCAGTGGGCAGATGTACTGGCTCCGGGGGCACATGTAATCATTGGACTGGGCAATACCCCGCTGTCGTTAGGTTTCGGTGCTCAGTACGGCCCGGCTCTCAAGAAAGTGCAGGCAACCGACAAAAATGGAACGACTTCCATTGTTAATTCCAGCGCATGGAGATTCGGAGCTTCGCTTACGGTGGATATTCCATTATACCAACTGTACGTAAGACAGGACAAGACGAAAGCTGAGAAGAAAAAAAAGAAACAGTAGGTACCGACAGCCCTATGACGATCGATCGGGTAATTTCACACCCAATGAATCCAGTTGGGCATCTTTTTGGGATGAGCTACTTATAAGATTGCAAAGCGAATACGTTTCCTCAAATCAATGACTGAACAAACACAAATAGTGCTCCCGCCTCATCCAAGAGGATTCCATCTGGTGACGCACTTCATCGAAGACGCCATTGTTCTTCCCGAAACCGGGGTGTTGCACATCTTTATAAGGCATACATCAGCAGGGTTAACGATCAATGAAAATGCAGATCCAACGGTTCAATCCGACCTGGAAGCGTCATTCAATCACATTGTGAAAGAGAACGAACCTTTCTACCGTCATACCTACGAAGGACCCGACGATATGCCTGCGCATATCAAATCTTCCATGGTGGGATCGTCTCTGTCCATTCCAATCACGAACGGCCGCCTTAACCTCGGCACATGGCAGGGAATCTATCTCTGTGAATTCCGGAACCACGGTGGTAGCAGAAAGTTGGTCCTCACGATTGTGTCGTAACGCGTATCCTGATTATTTTTGGTACATGAAAACATGCGTGCTCATTGGTTGTTTAGTGGTAGGAAGTCTGCTACAGGCGCAAGGACTAACCACAGCCGATTACTCCAAAAAGGAAATTTGCATTCCCATGCGAGACGGTGTGAAACTGTTCACGACGATTTACGCACCCAAAAACACTTCGCAGGATTATCCCGTTTTGATGATTCGGACGTGCTACAGCGTAGCGCCTTACGGACCAGACACGATCCCTGAACAGCTCATGCACAATCCGGATCTTGTTGCATCGGGTTACATTTTTGTCAAGCAGGACGTTCGTGGCAGATGGATGAGCGAGGGTGAATTCGAGAATACGAAACCACCATATTCATGGGAGGATGAATCCCGCACAGATGAGGTGACCGATTCCTACGATACCTACGATTGGCTGGTGGAAAACCTCGAAAACTTCAACGGAAATATCGGTCAGTATGGCAATTCATACCTGGGATTTACTGCTTTGGTAGCTTCGGTTACAGGACATTCGAATTTGAAGGCCGTTCTGGCCATGGCCCCGGTGACAAATTTTTACTTTGAAGACTTCAATCGCTACGGGTTGTACGGAATGAATTACATGCCGGTAATGGATGTTTTTGGAGTGCAGAAAACGGCTCCAACCGACACTTCCTGGTACAACGTGATGAACAAAGATTTTGTCCTCAACGCGAAGAAGAAAATCATGGTGGATTATTACGACTATTTTCTTCAAAGCAGAGCATTAAGCCAAACAGATCACTTGATCAATCCTTCGAATTTCTTCTGGAAGAACATCAAAAATCACCCAAATTACGATGCCTACCGACAGAAGCGTGATTGGATTCAGTACCTATCGAAGAGCCAATGTCCAACGATGGTCGTAGGAGGCTGGAACGATGAACAAAACCTTTATGGAATTGTAAAGTCCTTTCGGAAAATGATCAAAGATGCGCCGGATTCACAAGCAAAACTGGTGCTCGGTCCCTGGTCTCATGGACACCCGAAGAGACGAGATAGCTTGTATTATCTTGGGGATATTTTTTACGGGTACAACCTGGCCGAAATCTACCAGAAAGAAATTGAGTACACATATTTCGAATATCACCTGAAGGGAAGGGGAGAGTCGCCGGATTTTCGGGCGCATGTCTTTGATACAGGAAAAAAGCAGTGGACCGATTTCAACGAAGATCCCTTTGTTGATTCGGATGAGCACATCACGTTCTACCTGCGCGCTGATGGCTCATTGAGCAATCAACCGGGAAAATCAAATCAGAAGTATTTGTCAGATCCGGATCACCCGGTTCCATTCATCGAAGACGATCATTTTCATGTCATGGCTCCAAAGCATTACATGACCGACGATCAACGATTCGCATCCAAACGCCAGGATGTTCTGACCTTTGTAACTGATCCGCTTGAAGAAGACATGACCGTGAGAGGTGTTATACAAGCACTACTGCAGTTTTCTACCGATCATGAGGACGCCGATCTTTACGTGAAGCTAATCGATGTTTTACCAATGGGTCGCCTGCCACAACCCACAGACAAAGAAGATGTGAAAATGAACGGTTTCCAGCACCTCGTTAGAGCCGGGTACATCCGTGGCCGGTATCGCAATTCTTTTGAGAAGCCTGAACCGTTTACACCCCATGAGAAGACCGAGGTGAACGTTCCTGTGTTGGAAGTCTGTCATACCTTCAAGAAAGGACACAGCGTAATGATTCAGGTGCAGAGTTCAATGTTTCCGTTATTCGACCTGAATCCCCAGAAATACATTGACAATATTTACGATGCTGGGGATGAGGATTTCGAGCCGGCGCTGCACACCATTTACGGTGATAGCAAAATTGTTCTCCCGATTGTCCATTAACGGTCAATGAGAAAAATGGAAAAGGGATACAAACAGCAAGTTGTTGAGTTGGTGATCTTTCGAATTTTCAATGTAACGTTCCATTTGCCAAGTGTCTCGAGACGCTTGATTGCACCAGCTCTTTTATTTTCGAGGGTAGGAGATACTGTCTTAAAAAGTGTGAAATCTGTTCGGAGTCATCTATTCGTTGGTCGTACTAAAAACTTCCATCTTCGCGAAATATCGAATTCAAACCAAACCGTACAAAAAGGGAGTCCTCAAAGAACGATTGCCTTCGTATTTGGGACTGGGTAATGAACACGCGTTTTAAAGAAGAAGATGCCGCTAAGTAAGAGACAAATATTGATCTTTTTTGGAAAACTGGTTTTGGTTTTCGGCATATTCGCGCTTCAAGGTTATCGCACTAGTGGAACTCACACATTAACAGTAAAAATCACACGACTCAAGCACAGGCGCGGATTGGTTGAA
>JAURNA010000271.1 GCA_030830385.1 Crocinitomicaceae bacterium
ATGTAATGGATCCATTCTTTGTAGAAGTAATTCGCTCCTGCATTGCTCCCATTTCAGTTGCAAGCGTTGGCTGGTATCCTACGGCTGACGGCATACGCCCAAGAAGTGCCGATACCTCAGAACCTGCCTGCGTGAATCGGAAGATGTTGTCAACGAAGAACAAGATGTCCTTTCCTTGTCCGTCACCTTCTCCATCCCGGAAGTATTCTGCGAGCGTTAGTCCGGAAAGTGCTACCCGCGCTCGTGCTCCCGGAGGCTCGTTCATCTGACCGAAAACGAATGACGCTTTCGATTCTTTCAATTCTTCTTTGTTTACCTTTGTAAGGTCCCATCCTCCTGATTCCATCGAGTGGATGAATTCGTCTCCGTACTTGATAATTCCGGACTCAAGCATTTCACGAAGAAGGTCATTTCCTTCACGTGTGCGCTCACCTACTCCAGCGAATACAGAAAGTCCATCGTGACCTTTCGCAATGTTGTTAATCAACTCCTGGATCAATACGGTTTTTCCTACTCCCGCACCTCCGAAGAGTCCGATCTTACCTCCTTTCGCGTAAGGCTCAATCAAATCAATCACTTTAATCCCTGTGAAAAGTACCTCTGTCGCTGTAGAAAGTTCCTCAAACTTTGGAGCTTCACGGTGAATTGGATTACCATCTGTGTTGTCAATTTCTCCAATTCCGTCAATGGCTTCACCTACCACATTAAAGAGACGTCCTTTTATCTTATCTCCTTTTGGCATTTTGATTGCAGAACCTGTAGCCACAGCCTCCATTCCACGTGTAAACCCATCCGTTGAGTCCATAGAGATGGTACGAACCGAGTTTTCTCCAATGTGCGCCTGAATCTCCAGAACCACTTTAGAACCGTCTGCCTTGTTTACTACAAGTGCGTCGTAAATTTTCGGAAGTTCAATACCCTTCTCGAAGCTAACGTCAACAACAGGTCCAATCACCTGTGAGATATTCCCTTTGATATTCGCCATCTTAGCGTGTTTTTAAAGAATTAAGTGCTCAATTTTGGGTGCAAATATACGGCTTTTATTAAAGTTAAAATAGTGATTGCTATAATTTTTCGACGAACTTATCCCCAATGCAGGCCTGTATTTTCAACGGTTTGTTTCAAGTTGGTATACGTGCAATTTCAGATCGCCGTCAATTTGGTGTTTTTCCTTGTTCCAAAGTGAACATACAAAAGAATGGGCTCCGGGCTGTTTTCGAACCAAAAAAGAGCAGTCGAAATGCACAACTCCTTCTGCATCCGGAATGGCATTTTCCATCAGGGTTGTGCTCTGGTAGGAGACATTGGCTCCGAAAATTGTATCGGAAACGGCAGTTACGAGAATTACTTCCTTGTATATATCCATGTTTCGTACGCGACCGGATACGCGGAGCAACAAGTGATCAGGAACTGAATCGCGCTTCAATTCGTAGAACTCTTCTTTTCCGTTGAACGATCTTTTTGCGTCGTAGCGCAAGGTTCGTTTCAGGAATTCTTTTCGCCGGAAAAGTGTTTGGCCTGAAATTTCATCTGTGTAGTCGATCGTGTACGCATTGGCCAGATACGGTCTTCGTTCCAAAGACGAAATCACAAAGTCATGCAAGGTATCCGCCTCACTTCCGTTATCTTCGAACATGCGCATCGGGAGATGATGAATTCGATTCATCTCATTTTCCATGCACCAATTGCCATAGATTGTCGGTGGAGTGGACTCGACTCTATCCGGGATTCGCGTCACCAGTTCGCGATCGAAATGTTCGTAGGTAAAAAAGACCGAATGGGTAAGGTTGATGCCCCATGTGAAATATCCTATTATGTACAGTGCGATGATGGCTCCTAACCAACGTTGTCTCCAATAATCCAGGGCGAAAAACAAGGCCAGAATAAACGAGAGTACCAGATGCAGCGCGGTTCTATCTTCCGGATAGTTTACTTCCCACAAAACATGCTGAAGCAAAATTCCCGATACACTGGCAATGCATGTTAAGAGTACGATTAAATGCGTGAGGTTCTCTTTCCACTTTCGCAACATGTGAAGCGCTGTAACACACACACCGGCAAAAATCAGAACGAGAAACGCATCCATAATCCAATGCTTTGCGCCCCACAAATAAGGTGTTAGTGAATGAATGGTCGATTCAAAAAAACCGTCGGATCCACCATAGTAGAGCTTGCCCCATTCTTTCAGTGCAAAGGAATACTGAACAAAGTACAGCATCGGGAGCGCAACGATAATCATCCAGAGCAATCCGATCCATTTTTTATGTACCACCGAAATTGCTGCGAGAATCACCCAACCAAACAGAGCTATGGTAAGAAAACTGAGGTTTGCATAAAGACAAAGTACCCAGAAGCTTCCGGCCCAAAAAGCCAGGGAACTCCGTTGATTCTTCGCAAAATCCAGGGTATACCGAATGGAAAGCAGCATGAATCCCATTGCCAGACCGTACCCTCTCGCAAGGGCAAAGTACTCGATGAGAAATGCCGAGCACGTGAGTGCAATGAACATGGAAACAAAAACAGATTCCTGCCGGATGTATTTTCTCAATCCCCAAATCCCCCAAAAGTAAAGTGGAAACCCCAACAAGCTGGGTAAACGGACCAACCAGATCGAATCAGAATCGAACAAGCGAATGAACATGCCGCCCAGAAGGCTATTCAGAAAGTGATTGTTGGCATCTACATAGCCATCGTACGGCCAATAGTTCCAACTGACCATGTATGTCCATTTGGACACCAGTTCGTCGTGGATATAAAAAACATGAATCGCACGCAGAATCAGGTACCCCAACAGGATGAAGAACAGGGCATAATAAAGACCGCGTCTCTTTTCTTCTGTGATACGTTTGAAGCGATTCATTTGCCGATAACCGTTGACCCGATGTTTCTACGAATCAGGAATTTCACCGGAAAATACGAAAACAGGACACTCAATGCGAGCACACAGCTAAGGATCAGTGCTCCATCACTCAACGAAATTGCAATCGGAAACGGTTCCCCACCCGAATTCGGCATGGTAACCAACTCGGTGGCGATTTGCAAGTAGCATACAGCGTACCCCACAATCAATCCGATCAAAATCCCCGCTCCGCTTATGAGCAATCCCTCGATAAAAAAAATGGAGAAAATAAATCGTCGACTGGCGCCAAAACTCTGAAGCGTACCTATGTTGTCCAGTTTTTCAACAAACAACATGTTCAATGAAGCAACGAGATTAAATGCCGCAAGGATGAAGATGAACAGAAGTATATACAGTACGATCAACTTTTCTGAGCGACTGGTTTGGTAGATCAATTCGTTTTTCTCAAAGTTCGTTTTAACCTGGAAATCTTTCCCTGCCAACTTTTGCACTTGCGCCTTAACATCTTCATTTTTGTGGTCATCGTCAACGTCAATATACAAGGCCGAAATCTGTTTGTTGTAACCCAGAAGTTCCTTTGAGAGATCAAGTGGAATGAGAAGGTTTTTTGCATTTACATCCCGGTTGTAATTCATTTTTCCCGAAATCGTGATTCGCTCCGTTCGAAATGGGTTTTTCCCGAACTGTATTTTCATCTTTCGCCTGGGCACGTAGCAGATCACAGACTCTTCACCTACATTTTCAGGCACGTACGCTTCCAACTTATCCAACAGCGTTGCACCCATGATTCCCACAGGCAATGAATCCTTGTACAAAACGGAATCCCCATTTAAAATGTGATTTCCCATTCTCGCAATTTCCAGAAACGAATCGTCTACTCCGATGAGATTCGCGTTGACCCACTTTTCGTCGTGTTTGAGAATCACAACTTCTTCTACTGCCCGACTGTAATTGCGAACTCCGTCAATTTTTTTGAGTTGAGTGATGTCGATCCGATCCTCGTTAAACGTCTTGCCTTCCGTGGGGCGGACTGTAATATCTGCATCATAATCCGTGTACAAATCCTCGATCATCTTCTCGATCCCGTTGAACGCAGAAAGAAGCACAATCAGCGAAGCGGTGATCGTGGCAATTCCTACTACCGAAATCCGCGTGATAAGCTGAATGATGTTTCGTTTCTTTCGCGATCGTTTTCCACGATCTGTTCGCCCCCTTTTGAGCAAGTACCGACGCGCTATGAAAAAAGGAACGTTAATGACAAAAAGAATTTAGGGTTGATTGCGGTCAGGATTTTAGCAAGTTGTCAATTTCCTGGGCGTAGTCCAATGAATCATCGATGTGAAAGGTCAACTCTGGTATTTTTCGCATATTCTTCAGCTTCCGTCCCACTTCTCCACGGATTCTCGAAGCATTCATTTGAATGTTGTCCATGACTTCTCTTTTGTCCGGCCCGGCGAAAATACTCAGGTAAACACGGGCAAGAGATAAGTCAGCAGTTACCCGAACCGTCGTAACCGTTACCATTGAGCCCAGACAAATTTCACGGGCATTGCGCTGAAAAAAAACAGATAGTTCCTCGCGAATTACCTCTTCGATGCGATTTTGACGGATTGAAGCCATGGTGCAAAAATAAGAATTTGCAAATCTTCACGATCCAAGGGAAAACAAAAACTTATCTTTGCGGTTCATGAGAGGAATTATTGAGGTTTTACAGTACACGTTTCATTATCGCGGTCTTACTCTGCTGGTCATATTCTGCAACTTGCTGTTCGTTATCTTCAACCTTATATCGATGGCACTCTTCGTGCCCTTTCTTCAAACGATTTTTCTTCGTGACGAAACCGCTTCGGTAATAGAAGAGCCATCGTATAACGGTGGATTCGGAAATTTCTTCGAATATTGTTCGGATTGGTACTACTATCAAATGCAGGAGGCTTCCAACGCAGATCCAAAAGGAGCATTACTATTTGTGTGTATCTCAGTGGGTATCTCGTTCATGCTGAAGAACCTCTTCCGCTATATCGCTGTATGGTTCCAGTCTCAACTTCGTATGATGGTGGTGCGCGATTTCCGCGACAAGCTTTTTACAAAGGCGATGCGCTTACCGATTGCGTATTTTACAAATGAGCGACGAGGAGACCTGATGTCGAGAATGCAAAGCGATGTCGATCAAATGGAAATTGCCGTTGTCGCCTGTCTGGAAATGGTATTCCGCGAGCCACTGGCGATTGTAATCAGCCTTTCCTTGTTGATCTACTGGAGTCCTGAATTGACGTTGTTCTCACTGGTTCTCCTTCCGCTTACCGCATTGATCGTAAGTGTTATCGGTAAGAGTCTGAAAAGAACTGCACGTCAGGGACAGGATCAAATGGGTGTTCTGGTTTCATCCATTGATGAAGCACTGGGAGGTATACGCATTGTAAAGGCCTTCAATGCGATGAAGCAGGTCGTAACGAATTTCAAACGAGAAAATCTCAAGCACCAGCGACTGATCACGAAAGCTTTCCGAAAGCGCGATTTGTCATCACCGCTAAACGAAACTGTGGGAGCCATTGTGATGATTTCCATCGTTTGGTACGGAGGAACGTTGATTCTGGATGCGACTGCAGATTCGAACTTCGGAGCTGCGCAGTTCGTTGCCTTCATCATTGTGTTCTCTCAGCTTCTCCGTCCCATTCAAGGAATCGCCGGAGCCATTGCACAGGTTCACAAAGCACAAGCTTCTCTCGATCGGATCAACGAAGTATTGAACGAGGACGAGCGAATTCATGAGGTGGAAAATCCTGCTGAATTGACGGATTTAAAACAGGCCATTCAGTACAAAAATGTTTCGTTCCGTTACCGGGAAAAGAATGTTTTGAAGAACGTTAGCTTCGATTTGCCACTCGGAAAAACCGTTGCATTGGTCGGAGAATCCGGAAGTGGAAAATCAACCATTGCAGATTTGTTGCCCCGATTCTACGACATTCAGGAAGGGGAAATCTTGTATGATGGAGTCGATATTCGCAGTGCAGGTATACGTAGCCTTCGCAAACAAATTGGAATCGTTTCTCAGGAATCGATTCTGTTCAACGCCAGCGTTCGAGACAACATTGCTTTTGGGATGCCGGGAGCTTCAGAGGAAGCAGTAGAACGAGCTGCCAAAATTGCCAACGCTCACGGTTTTATCTCAGCGCTCGAAGACGGATATGACACCAACATTGGCGAACGTGGAAACAAGCTCTCCGGGGGCCAGCGTCAACGTCTAAGCATTGCTCGCGCTGTATTGAAAAACCCACCGATCCTCCTATTGGATGAGGCAACTTCCGCATTGGATACCGAATCTGAAAAAGTCGTTCAGGAAGCCCTTGAAAATTTGATGCGAAACCGGACAAGTCTGGTCATCGCTCACCGTTTGAGTACCGTTCGCAACGCAGACGAAATCCTCGTGCTATCGAAGGGCGAAATTGTAGAAAGAGGAGCCCACAATGAATTGATCGAAGCGAAAGGCATCTACCACAGACTTTGTTCGCTTCAGGGAATTATCTCGTAAACGAAATGTATTTGGCGGGATCCACCGGGGTCTGATTGTACCACAATTCGAAATGCAAATGTGGCCCATCCGTATTCTCTCCCGTGTTTCCAACAATGGCAATCGGGTCTCCCAATCGAACAATATCACCCGATTTCTTCAGCAGCGTTTTGTTGTGCTTATAGACAGAGACAAAATTACCCGGGTGCCCGATGATCATGATGTAACCATCAAGACGAGAGTATCCAGCGTACAAGACTGTCCCCCCCAGGCATGACTTCACTGTAAAACCCGGAGTCGTAACAACATCAATCCCGGGATGTTTCGTCGCATCAAACCCCTGACTCACAACTCCTAGCGCAGGACTGCCGAAGTAACGCAGGGTAATGTCACGGTTGGTAACAGGTGTGCTCATGTCATTGTTCACCTCTCGACTCAATCTCTTCTCCGCATTTGTCGGATTCGTTTGAAGGGTATCCAAGTCAATTTCCGGCAGATTCACAAGCGTATCAGAAACGAGGTCAATGGGTATCTCGCCCGATAGAACTCTGCGGATATTATTGATGTAAGCCTCCTGATATTCCATTTTATTCGTGAGTTCATCAATTCGAACGCGCTGTTCTTCCAACTGTGTTCGTTTGATATCACTTCCCTTCACATAACCTGACAACAGACCCGAAGAAAACAGGTAAACAGCGAGGAATCCAACAAGTGCAAAAACGACCAAAATCAAGCTGATCAAACGAATACGACTGGTTTGAAAACTCCATATTTCCTCGAAATTTTCAGGATTGGACGCCGAATATTTCACCGTTTTCCCGAGTCGCTTTAAGATGCCCCGTAATCGCTTCACGATGCAAAGCTGTTCAATTAATCGGATTTGGGCAAATAAATGGCGATTTCAACCGTTAACAAACTATAAATAAAGAATTGGCCTGAAATTTGTTTTGTTTGAGGGTAAACGTTTTAACTAATTTTACGTCTAATGTATAGATGAAGCTCCTGTTCTCCATATTTCTTGTGATGCTTCCACTACTTGGATTTGGTCAGTTAGTGACGAGTACGGCTCAGTCTCCGGCGGCTCTTGTGCAAAATGTTTTGCTCGGATCGGGAGTGACGGTATCGAATATCAGCTTTAATGGCTCGCCGATTTCAATCGGTTATTTCGACGGTTCCAACACCAACATCGGGCTTGCTTCCGGAATCATTATGACAACCGGCACGGTTTTCAATACCGGAGAAGGTCCACACGGGCCGAACAATTCCGGAAGTTCGGGAATGAACAATGGCGCGCCGGGTTTTGGTCTGTTGAGTTCACAAATTGGTGGAACCCAAACCTTCAATTCAGCCATTCTCGAATTTGATTTCCAGCCGTATTCGGATACGGTTCGGTTCAACTACGTTTTTGGATCCGAAGAATACCTTGAGTACGTGGGTTCTCAATTCAACGATGTATTTGGATTCTTCATCTCCGGGCCCGGAATCCCCGGCGGACTTCAAAACATTGCTAAACTTCCGAACGGACAGGTTGTGGCGATTAACAATGTGAATGGCGGTAACCCACTCAATGGAATACCAGCTTCGAATCAGCAGTACTATGTGAATAATGGCGACGGATCTTCGGCACCTCAGAATTCTTCGCCAACTTACGTTCAGTACGATGGTTTCACCAAAGTATTGACCGCTGAATCGAAAGTTCAGTGCGGCGAGACCTACCACCTCATCATCACGATTGCTGATGCAGGAGATGAGGTGCTTGACTCCGGAATCTTCCTGGAAGCAAACAGTCTTTCTTCGAACACACCGGTAGAGGTTTCTCACGTCGTAACACCAAATTTATTCAACAATCCTGACATTGTGGCAGAAGGATGTGCTTCGTCAACAGTAACGCTCAGACGTGGAGGCAATACAGCTGCTTCTTCCCTAACCATTCCTATTCTGGTGAGCGGAACGGCAACAGAAGGAATCGATTACTCGAACATACCGAATTCAATTACTTTCCCTGCCGGAGTTCAGCAGGTACAGTTCTCGTTTGATGCATTCCAGGACGGACTGGCGGAAGGACAGGAAACCGTTCAGTTAACTTTTCCGATCGTGGATCCGTGCGGAAATACGAATCCGATTGTACTTGATCTGATCATTTCAGATGTCCAGCCCGTGGACGTGGAAATTACCGGTAATTCCATGTTATGTCCGGAAGATTCCGTTGTATTGGTTGCGAATGCCAGCGGTGGTGGGCCTCCGTATACATATTTATGGAGTACAGGTGAAACTACACCCACGATTACGTTATATCCGGATGCGTCTCAGAATTATTGGGTTTCCGTAACCGACAATTGTTTGGGCGAAACCGCAACAGACACGTACGAAGTCGTGGTACCGTTATTCTTGCCCCTTGTATTGAGTGAAATATCCGATATCGAAGAAATTTGTCCGTTCGTTGAAAATATACTGCAAGCAAATGCTTCGGGAGGATCAGCTCCGTATTCCTACCAGTGGTCCTCGAATTTCGATCCGGACCTGGGAACGGGGGCAAGCCTGATCACTTCACCGGGTGTCACTACAACATTCACCGTGACCGTAACAGACATCTGTGGTAATGAGGTTGCAACCAATGTCCTCTACACGATTACGAGTCCCCCGTTAGTCGTAGAGATGACTCCCACAACGGAAATTTGTCCGAATGATTCTTTGCAGTTGACCGCAACGGTTTCCGGAGGATATGGTCAATATTATTACGATTGGCCGCACAGTGGTGAAACCATGGAATCCGTTTGGGTATCACCCGGTGTTTCGACCACCTATAATATTATCGTATCAGATGATTGTCAGACGTTCACCGTTCCTGGTTCAACTCAAGTGCTGATTATACAGCCAACCGCTGATTTCACGATTACGAGCGAACTTCAATTCAATCATCTGCCCGTTCAATTCACAAACCTTTCAGAAGATGCCGTGACGTATGATTGGGATTTCGGAGATTTCAATACCTCAACGGATGTTCATCCGCAAAACATCTATGATGATCCGGGAATTTATGTGGTTACCCTGATTGCTTATGACAAGAAAGGTTGTACAGATACCATTTCCAGGCCAATTGAAATTGAAGAAGAATGGTACATCTATGTTCCGAATACATTTACGCCTGACGGAAATCGATTCAACAACTTCTTCAGTGCAAGTACAGTCGGTATTGAGCGACTTTCCGTTGCGATCTTTAACCGTTGGGGCGAGGCTGTTTTTACTTCAGATGACAAGGATTTTGTGTGGGACGGAAGCTACAGTGGAAGTTCCGCAAACGACGGAACGTACACGTATAAAATTGAGTTCCTCACCAATAGTGGACGTGAACGCGCGATATTCGGTCACGTGAATCTACTTCGCTAGAGCGATTTCGTCCTTCCTCCGTCTACCGGAATATTGATCCCATTAATGTACGATGCCCGATCTGATGCCAGAAATGCACTGGCCTCGGCAACTTCATTCGGTTCAGCAATTCGCTGCATAGGTGAAGCCCCGGCCATCTCCCCGATAATTTCCTCCACCGATTGATCCACCTTGGTAGATTTTGCTTCTGCAATGCTCTGAAGACGACCGGTGTTTGTTGCACCCGGGAGAACATTGTTCACACGGATGTTGTGAGCTCCCAATTCATTCGCCATGGTTTTACTCCAATTCGCGACCGCCCCTCGAACGGTATTGGAAACGCCGAGGTTGTTGAGAGGTTGTTTAACGCTCGTAGAAATGACGTTGATAATGCTTCCTCCGCCCCGCTTCTTCATGACCGGGTACAACGCTTTCACGAGAATGTGATTACAAATCAAATGCTGATTGAACGCAGAAATAAATTCACGTTCCTCCGCTTCAATGATCGGGCCGCCTTTGGGTCCACCGGAGTTGTTCACGAGAATGTCAACTGCGTTTCCTTCATTCACAAACGACTCAATGACGGTTTTTAATTCCTCGGGTTTTGAGAAATCCGCAACGAGCATTGAATGCTCTTGGTCAAGCGGTGTTTGAAGTTGATCACATAGCTCGGCCAGTTTTTCTTCGTTTCGCGCCAGCAAAATTACTGTTGCTCCCCGTTCGGCCATCAGTTGAGCCGCAGCCCATCCGATACCCTGTGTACTTCCACAAACCAATGCCGTCTTACCTGCTAATTCCATTCCACGCGTTTTTTTACGAAGATAAGGATTCATGTACGTTTCGAGATCGTTGATAATTATCAACATACGACATTCACCTCTTGGTAAGAATTCCTACATTTAACAATCAAAACCTGAATTATGCTTTCACCCTTTAATCTCAATCAGTGGATAGAAGAGAACCGCGACTTGCTCAAACCTCCCGTTGGAAACAAAAATCTGTACATTGACGCCGGGGATTTCATTGTGATGATTGTCGGTGGGCCAAACGCCCGTAAGGATTATCACTACAACGAAAGTGAGGAGCTTTTCTATCAGATTGAGGGTGATATTCTGGTTAAAATTCAGCACGAAGGCAAGGCTAAGGAAGTACCTATCAAAGAAGGAGAAATTTTTCTCCTGCCGTCCGGAATTCCTCACTCACCGATTCGTGGAGAAAACACCGTAGGGCTGGTTGTTGAACGGGTTCGAAAAGGGACCGACATGGTTGATGGCCTGATGTGGTTCTGTGATGAATGCAATACCAAATTGCACGAATTCAAGTTTCCTCTGGTCAATATTGAATCGGATTTTCAATCGCGTTTTAACGCGTTTTATTCGTCTGAAGAATTGCGAACGTGCTCAAATTGCTCGCACCAGATGGAAGTTGACGAGCGATTTGTCTAAAGTCATCGAAGTAAATTAACGTGACCTGTGCGCACGTATTCCGCTCCGTCAAAATCAGAAAATTTTGCCTTCCATGTATAGGTGCCATCCTGACAGATAGCGCCATTGTAGGTTCCGTCCCAATGATCATCGATGCTGTACAACGTATGGATCAATTCTCCCCATCGATTGTAGATTTCCATTTCGAACTGATCAATGTTGCCACCCACCGCAAAGAACGTATTGTTATACGTGTTCCCATCTGGCGTAAATGTGTTCGGAACATACAAGATCGGATTGTAGAATATGCTCACCACATCACTCGCAGAGCATCCATTTGCATTCGTATAGGTCACCGTGTAGGTGAAATTCTGATTGGGGTTCGCTATCGGATTCTGACATACAACGCAACTCAGGTACTCCACTGGTGTCCATACGAACGATCCGGTACCGGAACTTGTAGCTCCCAACTGAACCTGATCACCGAGAAACGCATACACATCCGGAACAGCCTGAATGTATACTGCCGGGAATATCTCAACAAAGACCGAATCGCTGTTCGTGCATCCCCAGGAATCCGTGCCGGAAACCCGATACATCGTTGGAACGTTTGGCGTGGCATATACTAAAGAAGCAGACGTACTGCTCAATCCTTCCGGTGGATCCCAGGTATATATAACACCTCCGGTTGCCCACAACACAGCGGTTTCACCCGGACAAATGGTCGTATCGTTGAATGCGTTAACACTCATTTCCCGGACTTTGACGAGTGTACTGTCATTTGCCTGTCCGCAGGGATTTTCGAACAAACAGTAATAATACATGTCATTCGGCGGCCACACGGTTACCTGTGGTCCGTAGAGCGTGTCAATGTACTGGTTTGGCGACCAGGTATAATCATATGCTCCGGAGACTTCAATATCAACGCTTCCGCCCAGGCACATGTTCACAAGGTCTGGCATTATTGGCGACGGTGGGGCATAAACGACATCGATATGAACCATGTCTTGATCTGTACATCCATCTGCGGTAACCATGTCTACGACATAGGTCACGGAAACAGTAGGAGTACTTATCGGCGTTACACTGAAGGGATCATCCAAGTAATCTGGCGGGCTCCATTGCGCATTGGCTACCCCTGTAACCTCAAGGTTTGCGGATCCTTCGATACATATACTGGTGTCCGGGGATACACTGATATTCACCGGATAAGCTTGCAATGTTGTGTAGAGTGTATCCATTCCACAGATGTCGGAAATGACACACATAAATGTTGTCGTCTGGTCAATGATGGCAATGGGGTTGTCGACAGTCGCATCACTCAAGTATTGCGCAGGTGACCATTCATAAAAGGTTCCGCCGTAAGCTTGGAGTTGGAACGGTTCTCCTGGGCAGATCGGACTTGTTGGTTGGATGACTCCTCCGATAAATTCTCGAATTGTCACTTGAAGTTGTGCTGAATCTGCGGTATAACAGGCCGTTGAATCCGAAACGATCAGCGTAATCGTATATACACCGGGCGAAGTATAATAGTGAATGGGATTCGCAACCGTTGAGGTGTTGTTGTCTCCAAAATCCCAGAAATAGGTATTCCCATTCAACGAGCTATTGTTGAAGATCACTGGATCGGGTATGCATACGATGGCATTCGGTATAGATACGATGGCCTCGATCGCATTCAAGTCGAATTTAAACACCGCCATGTTGCAATTGGCACTGTTTGCATTGGTGGATACTACTCCGGGAGTCGTGGTAAATCCATTAACGGATGATCCGCAGGATCCACAAACGGAGTGATAAACTTTACCCTGCTTGTCGAATCGACTTGTTCCACCGTCCACATGGTTCCATGCCGCTGATGTTCCTCCCATGAAGGTTCCGTACTTGAAATTAATCGCATTCTGGTCCAATACGCCTAGATAGAAATTACTTCCATTCGTTACCGACTGGTAGGCATCAGGCGTAACTTGGAATCCATTCGTAGTGGAGAATACTGCTTGACTGGAGCTATTCAACTCGCCTCCCCATCCTGCAAAATAGATATCGTAGCAATCGGAGACCAAGAAAGCTGTTGGAGAAATTTCAACTTCTCCTGTTCCGGCTCCAACCATTGTCGACCACTCAACAGTTGAGAGGTCCGAGGCAAACTTGCGAATAAATTGTCCTGAATTCGCTACTCCATAGTGCCCCGGAGTTACGCCCCAGTTATTGTTGGTTTGTCCGTAAATGTACACGCGATCATCAATGTCGAGATCAACGAAATACGCTTGATCATATTCTGTCGATCCTGCGTAGGTTCCGGAAAGCACCGTGCTATTGGCTCCATTGAAACGAGTTACATAAGCGTCTGACAATCCTCCTCCAAACGTTTGTGTATGTCCATTGGGCACGTTCAAATTATGGGAGTTCGTTCCTCCACAAACCAATACATCACCATTCGAAGCCACTCGAATTGAATTTCCTGTTTCTTCACCCAACCCTCCGTAGTATGTAGACCAAATCATCAAATTGAGGTTCGGTGTCATTTTGAAAATGACAGCATCCTGCATTCCCTGGAGCGTTGCCTGACTGCCCCCAACGATCGGGAAATCGTCGGATTGTGTGGTTGACGCCACATATACGTTGCCGTTATCATCAAGCGTAATATCTCCTCGGAACGCGTCTCCGTAGTTGTATTCCAAATTGGATTCGTTCATTCCGTCAATATTTTCACCTCCTACATAGGTAGAAGCCAGCAGGGTCGTTCCATTGGCGCTCAATCGGGCGATGTACATATCCGAGCCTCCTGTAAACCCTAAACCATATTCAGGCCCCAGGACATTAGGCCCGCCGGCATAGGTGTTATCGTAGGGTGTGCCCGCCATTGGAAAGTTTGGTGAAGACGTGATTCCGAACACGTACAATTCACCGATGTCATTCGCAACAATACTATTCGGAGTTTCTTCGCCAGTTCCACCCAAATATGTCGAATAGATCATCGCTGTCCCATCTGCATTGAACTTGGTGATGCCAACATCAATTTCACCACCGTTGAATGCGGAGCTGTATGCCCCTGTCGTCGTTGGATACAATGCCGGGATGTTTCCATTGGAAGAAGTGAACTCAAATATTGATCCTCCACCGAATAAATTCCCATGGACATCTGGCGTCGCTGACATTCCCCAATTGTCTGCCTGAGAACCCGTAAAGGTTGAAAAGGTCAGGTTCGGATCGATAAACAAGGTTGCCGTTTCGTCAAAACCATCCGGAAGTTCAAAACGCAAGATTCCGTCTTCCAGCTTGAATTGAACTTTCACTTTTTGCTTAACGCCGTCTTTGATGGTCCAGGCAACAGGCGGTGATTCCAAAATGTCACCGAGATTTGTTCCGATAACTAAATTTCCCTCTTTGTCGATTTTTTGACTATTCTGCCCTTTGTATTGCATTTGAATAATCGAAGGGTCGACTCCCGGGGCTATCTCAAATGCATATTCGAGATTTGTGTTCATGGTATTGAGTTCCATTTTAATGCCCGGATAGAACTCCGCAAACGCTACTTTTTTACAACTGTAAATTTTCGATCTCCATCGAGAAGAATCTCCAACAAGGAAATTGCGGTAAAAGTGCGATTGCTCAGATTCTACGAAATCACCCGACCATGTGGCTCCGATGAATGATTTGCGAACGACGTGAAACTGATACCGTTCTTCCTTCTCGTGATTGGGTGTCTCTCTCTTGTTTCCCCCGTGTTCATGGTGATGCTTGGTCTTTGCATCTGTGAGGAAAAAACAGAAAGATTTGTCTTCGATGAGAAGTTCTCCAATATTTAACTCGAGCTTGTAATTGAAGCGATCATCCCATTGCCCGCGATTCGGATGAAGCCATACATCACCCTGAGCCCATGCTGAGCTACCCCACACAACAAGGATAAAGAGGAGGAAAGTTATGGATACGAACAACGATTTCACAACAACTAAAATACAACTTATCTACCTATTTTACAGTTATATGCCCTACGAAACACACAGATGAATCCCTTCATTACTCTTTAGATGATTCAAATGAGGCAATGGTTGCCTGGAATTTCGTACAATTTTGAGCCGAAGTAGAACTTCATCGGATCGATTTATATGCGTAAATTTGTATCCAATTTTAGCTGTCTCTGAATCATGAGTGATCCGATCAAGCACGAATGTGGCATTGCCCTTCTCCGACTCAAACAACCGCTGCAGTACTATGTAGATAAATATGGAACAGCATTTTACGGTCTGAATAAGCTGCACCTTCTGATGGAAAAACAGCACAACCGTGGGCAGGACGGAGCCGGAGTAGCCAACATAAAATTGGATATGCAACCCGGAGAGCGCTACATTTCGCGCTATCGTTCTACCGACCCAAAGCCCATTCAGGATATTTTCGACCGAATCAATAAGAAGTTGAAGGAGCTCTATGACGAGAGCCCCGAAAAAATCAACGATGTTGAATTTCTGAAACGCAATTATGGATTCACGGGAGAACTTTTTCTCGGACACCTCCGTTATGGAACTTTCGGACGAAATGCCATCGAAAACTGTCATCCTTTTCTTCGTCAAAACAACTGGATCACGAGAAATCTGGTGGTTGCAGGGAACTTCAACCTGACGAATGTTGACGAGTTGTTCGAAGTATTGCTCCGCGTAGGACAGCATCCAAAGGAAAAATCAGACACGGTTACGGTACTTGAGAAAATCGGGCACTTCCTCGATGTAGAGAACGAGGAAATGTTCAGCGAATTAAAAACACGCGGTTACTCCAATCCGGAAATTTACCAAATGATTGGAGAATCACTCAACATCGAACGTATTTTAGAGCGTGCTTCAGAAGATTGGGACGGTGGTTATGCAATGGCGGGATTACTCGGACACGGAGATGCATTTGTATTGCGTGATCCTTCGGGTATTCGTCCGGCATTTTGGTACGAAGACGACGAGGTTTGCGTAGTAGCTTCTGAACGTCCGGTAATCCAAACGGCATTCAATGTTAGGTCTGAAGAAATTCAGGAACTAACTCCGGGACATGCTTTGATCATCAAGAAAAACGGACAAATTCAAGAGAAGCTCATCAATGAGCCGCTGACTCCGGCCAAATGTTCGTTCGAGCGCATTTATTTCTCCCGTGGAAACGATGCGGATATTTACTCCGAGCGTAAACAATTGGGAAAAAACATCATTCCTCAGGTTCTCAAGACCATCGATTACGACCTCGATAATTCGGTTTTCTCCTTCATCCCAAATACGGCAGAAGTTTCATTCTATGGAATGATCAAGGGCGTCGAAGACTACATGAACGAGGTTAAAATCAAGGAAATTTCGGAATTGGGCGCCGATGCAACCCCGGAAAAAATACGAAACATTCTTATCAAGCGTGCCAGAATCGAGAAAATCGCGATCAAGGACGCCAAGTTGAGAACCTTTATCACGCAGGATGATTCGCGTGATGACCTCGTTGCTCACGTGTACGACATCACATATGGTAGCGTGAAGCGTAAGAAAGATAACCTGGTGGTCATTGACGACAGCATTGTTCGGGGAACCACCCTGAAACGTTCCATTCTTCGGATTCTCGATCGGTTCGAACCCAAAAAAATTGTGGTTGTTTCATCAGCACCTCAGATCCGTTTCCCGGATTGCTATGGTATTGACATGGCAAAAATGGGTGATTTCATCGCCTTCGAAGCAGCAATTGCTCTGCTGAAAGAAACCGGACGGGAAGATGTTATCGAAGATGTATACAGGCAAGCAATTGAGCAATTGAAGCTTCCGAAAGAGCAACAAAAAAATGTTGTTCAGCAAGTCTACGATCCGTTTACCAATCAGGAAGTTTCAGACAAAATTGCTGAAATGCTGACGCCGGAATCCATTTCAAGTCCGGTTGAGATCATCTACCAAACTGTGGAGAACCTGCACAAGGCTTGTCCTAACCATACCGGTGATTGGTACTTCACCGGAAACTACCCAACTCCTGGAGGAAACCGCGTGGCCAACAAGTCGTATGTAATCTGGAAGGAAGGGCGAAACGAACGTGCATATTAAACAACCCTCATGAAACGACGAACGGCACTCATATTTTATGTTCTCAGTGCATACGTCGTTATTCAATTTGTCTGGTGGGGCTTTCATTTGATCCATTTAACCCGTGAGCTCGCTGCTGAGAAAAAAGCGATTGGCGGAACTGTTTCCATGGTGATTGGTGAAGGTGCCGTATTCCTCCTGATCTTGCTTTTGGGAATGTGGCAAATCCGTCGTGCGGTTCAACGCGATCTCAAATTGTCGGAACGCCAGCATAACTTCCTACTTTCGGTTACCCATGAGCTTAAAACCCCTCTTGCTGCCAACAAATTGTACCTACAGACACTCGAAAAACGCAAGTTGAGCAAGGACCAGCAAGCTGAAATCCTACAGCGTGCACTTTTGGAAAACGATCGTCTGGAGCGCATGATCGACAACATACTAAACGCCTCACGCCTGGAAAGTAACGCTGTGGTTTTGAATACTGTTTCGACCAATCTTCACACGCTCCTTCATCAGTGTGCAGAGCGTTTTTTCGTCCTCGCACCTGAGGCTACTTTTGAATTGAACATACCCGAAAATTGCGTGATCAAAGCGGATCCGATGCTCCTTGAATCCGTGATCAACAACATCATTGAAAATGCCCTGAAATACGGAGGTCAGAGCGCCAAAATCAACATGTGGGTAGAAGAATCAGCAGGGAAATGCAGCATACACATTCAAGATGACGGACCCGGGATTTCTGAGGCAGATCAAAGCGAAGTCTTTCAGAAATTCTATCGTGCCGGAAATGAAGATACACGCACGCAGAAAGGATCCGGCCTTGGACTGTTCATCGTTTCCGAATTGGTTAAACTACACGGAGGATGTGTACGGTGCCTTCCTTCGGAAAAGGGAGCACATTTTTTAATTGAACTGAACAATGGGAACTAAATTCGGACTCATCATTTTAGACGGCTGGGGAATCGGCGATGGCTCATCATCCGATGCCATCACGCAGGCTTCCACACCCTGTATGGATGCACTGCTGAAGTCATATCCAAGTGCAACACTTCTCACTTGCGGCGAGCACGTAGGCTTGCCGGATGGTCAAATGGGAAACTCCGAAGTCGGCCATCTGAATATTGGAGGCGGTCGAATTGTATACCAAGAACTCACACGCATCAATACATCCATTCGGAAAGGAGATTTTTTTGAAAATGAAACCCTTATCCATGCCTTTCAAAAAGCAGTGGATGAGAATTGTGCTGTTCACTTCATGGGCCTGGTCTCGGACGGAGGTGTTCACAGTTCGCAAGATCACTTGCATGCATTGTGCAAAATGGCGACGGATTTTGGTGTTCAGAACGCTTTTATTCATGCCTTCACAGATGGTCGCGATTGTGACCCGAACAGCGGACTCAGCTTCATTCAAAAACTCGAAGAGAACATCAGCGATACTCCCGTACGTATAGCGTCGGTAATTGGCAGATATTACGCCATGGACCGTGATAACCGCTGGGAGCGAATCAAAGAGGCATACGACCTCCTCGTTCATGGGAGAGGAGACGGATTTCATCAGGCAAGCGAAGCGATTCAATCTGCTTATGATAATGGCATTACTGACGAATTCATTCGTGCGGCTGTCATGAAAGAAAACGGCAAGATCGTCGCAAAAATTCAGGAAGGCGACGTTGTGATTTGCTTCAATTTCAGAACCGATCGACCGCGCGAAATTTCCCTGGCCCTTACCCAGAGGGATTTTCCGGATCATGGGATGAAGGCGCTGAGTATTCATTACGTGACCATGACAAACTACGACAAGACGTTTAACGGAGTGAATATTGTCTTTGAGAAAGACAATCTCGCAAACACCCTCGGAGAAGTTCTATCAAAGGCAGGAAAAACGCAGGTTCGTATCGCTGAAACCGAGAAATATCCCCA
>JAURNA010000272.1 GCA_030830385.1 Crocinitomicaceae bacterium
ACAACCTGGTTGAGTGCTGAAAGTTTTCAGGATTCGGCCACGCAGTTTTTTGCGCCATTAAGCGATCCTGAACTCTATTGGTTAGACCATCACACGTATCACAATTACACCTTCGCCCATGAACCCTGGTCGTTGGGTGTAGCGACATTTGATGGTACAGATCAGTTCGGCTTCCCGTATGACATCGGAAGTACCACAACCAATTTTGCGGATTACCTGACGTCCAAACCGATCGATCTCTCGGGTATGGACGTAAGTGATTCGATTTATTTCAGTTTCATTTTCCAAAGACAAGGATTCGGAGACGAACCGGAGTCGACAGATTCTCTCAGACTCGAATTCTACGCGCACGATTTGCAACAATGGAGAAGGGTCTGGAGTGCAAATGGAGGTCCGGTTGGTGACTTTGAAGTAGGGCACATCCTCGTTGAAGATCCGGATTACTTCAAGAAAGGATTTCAGTTTCGTTTTATGAATTACGGTGCACTTTCAGGAGCACTTGATCATTTCCATTTGGATTACGTGCATCTCAGATCAACACTATTGGGACAGGCAGATACACTTTTCAAGGATTTTGCGGTGGTGTACCCGCTCAATACATTGTTGAAGGACTACACATCTGTTCCCTGGGATCATTACCAAAACAACTTCACAGGAAAAATGTCCGATGCGGTAGAGGTAGTGGTTCGGAACAACAGTAACATTACCGAAAATAACCAGAACGGAATCACGGAGGTCTTTTATTCGGGAGGAGCAGAAGGGAACTTCACACTGATCGGACAAACGCTTTCAGGAGGTCTGATTAACTACGGTCCCCGAACCACGTACTACTCATATCATGATTTTTCGACCGGATATCACTATGATGAAACCAAAACGGGCATCTCGCAGGTATTCGATTACAGAACGACGGTTACGGCTCCGTTTACCAACTTCGATGGAAATGACTCCACCTGGAGTCAGCAGGTGTTTGAGAACTACTATGCCTACGATGACGGATCGGCAGAACGGGCATACGGCCCAATGGGCAATCAGGCCAGAATAGCGATTCGATTCAACCCTTACGAGGCAGATTCTCTCATCGGCGTTCAAATTCACTGGGTCCCTTCGGTTAACGATGTTTCCAATAAGTTGTTCTTATTGAAAGTATGGGACGACAACAATGGTGTTCCCGGAAATCAGTTGTACCAGGATTCATCGCTTTTCCCACGTCAGCCGAAATACGAATTCGACCGCAATTTATTTACCACGTACTATTTCGAGGATACGATGAAAGTCCCTGTTAATGGTACGTTCTACATTGGTTGGAGACAATTCGATTCAGATCGCCTCAATGTCGGTCTTGACATGAATAATGTAAACAATGCAAATATACTATTTAGTCTGGATGGCGAAGGAACTTGGGCAACTTCTACCTATGAAGGGTCGGTTATGATTCGTCCGATTTTCTCAACGTCCATGGACTCTACACTTGGATTGGAACAGCAGAAACCGGTGGTTTCAGCTCCACTATCCACAACTGTATATCCAAATCCAACCGCAGATATGATCAACGTGCGAACGAAAAGTGTTGAATTCGATGGTATGACATTGATGGATGCTCAAGGTCGTGTGTTGATTCAAACAGAAAACAAGCAAGTGGATGTATCGGCGTATCCTGCGGGTATGTACTTCTTGATGATTCATCACAGCGGAGAAACGATTAAAGTGATCAAACGGTGACCACTGAGGAAGAAATAGAGGATTCTGGATCCGAACTGTATGAACATTATCGGTTTGTGGCAGACCCCGGACAGGTGGTGATTCGCATTGATAAATTTCTGCTCGATCGTCTACCGAATACTTCCCGAAACAAAATACAGATCGCAGCCAAGAATGGAAATCTCGTCGTTGGTGGCAAAACTGTTAAACAGAACTATAAGGTAAAACCCGGCGACGAAGTATCGTTGGTGTTGCCGTATCCGGTTCGTGAGATCGAGCTCATTCCTGAGAACATTCCACTCGAAATCGAATATGAAGATGATTCGGTAATCGTGATCAACAAGCCACCGAACATGGTCGTGCATCCGGGTTATGGAAATTACAGCGGTACGCTCGTTAATGCATTGGTGTATCATTTTGACAACCTTCCGAGTAAGACTGACGATTATTACGGACGGCCCGGTTTGGTTCATCGACTGGACAAGCACACAACCGGGCTTATGATTGTAGCGAAAACTGAGCAGGCTCTGACACATCTCGCCAAACAGTTTTTTGATCGCACCACGGAAAGAAGATATTGGGCACTTGTCTGGGGTGATGTTGAGGAAGATGGAACCGTTACAGGACACCTCGGGCGATCGTTGAAAAACCGAAAGGTCATGACCGTATTTCCGGATGGTGAATATGGAAAACACGCAGTAACACATTACAAGATCATCAAGCGATTTGGTTATGTTACCTTGATTGAGTGCAAGTTGGAAACAGGGCGAACGCATCAGATTCGAGCGCACATGAAGCACATTGGTCATCCTCTGTTTCACGATTTAGAATACGGAGGGGACAGTATTCGTAAAGGAACAACCAATGCGAAATACAAACGATTTGTCGAAAATTGCTTTGATTTGATTCCGGGTCAGGCCCTTCATGCAAAAACACTTGGATTCACGCATCCCAAAACCGGTAAGCGCATTCAGCTTGAATCTGAAGTTCCCCGGGGGTTTCAGGAAATCCTGAATAAATGGGAAACCTATACCCGGGGTCGATAGGGTTACCATTTTATCACTTCGACATAAATGAAAAAAGGAAGTTTTGCATCACTAAACATTGCTTTTTTATGTTACTTTTATGCGCTGTTGAATGGAAGCAACATCAAGATTTATTCAACATACACGAAAAGCAATTTGAAAAGACTGGTTCTATGAAAACTAAATTTGTTCTGACTTTCGGCTTGTTTACACTGTTTGCCCACTTGGCAATGTCGCAGGGTGGTGTGATTGCAAAGGCTGATGCTGCATATGTCCGTGAGAAATATTCAGAAGCAGCTAAGTTGTGCGAAAATGCATATGATAAGCTTTCTCGAAAAGGAGGGCAACGTGCATTGAAGAAAAAGGGACGTATGGCTTTTATGACTGCGGAGTGCTACCGTAATACAGAGCGCTACCGAGAGGCAAATGACTGGTACCACAAGTGCGTATTGCTCGAATACGAAAATGAGCAACCTGAAGTGCTTTTGCTGAAGGGAGATATGCTTCTCATGATGCGGGAATACGAAGAAGCGAAAGAAATGTACGAAAAGTACAAAGCTTTGGTTCCGGATGATGAGCGAGGTCAGGCAGGAATTGAGTCGTGTGAGCAAAACGCAAATTACATCGAAAACAAAGGCCGTTACATAATCGAGAATCAAGTAGCGATTAACAAGGGCGAGTTCGACATGTCTTTGGTAGTTGCGGACCGCAAAAAGTCGAAAATGGTGTATACATCGGCACGAGATGGTTCCACAGGCAAGTCTTCTGATCCGCGTTCCGGAGAGGCTTATACAGATATCTGGGTCACTGAGCTTGATAAAAAAGGGAATTTTACGGAGCCGAAACTTCTGGACGGTGACGGTATCAACACAGTGGATAACGAAGGAACTGCATGCTTCGATGAGCGTTTCAAGAACATGTTCTTCACGCGTTGTCCAAATTTGAAGAAGGAAAATCTCGGATGTGAAATATGGGTCTCCGAAGCGAAAGGAAAAACGTGGGGAGAACCAAAGAAATTAGAGCTCAAAAGCAATGATACAATTTCTGTTGGTCATCCATGTACGAAGGACGGTAAGTTTCTGATTTTTTCGTCTGACATGCCGGGCGGGTTCGGAGGAAAAGATTTGTGGTACACAAATTACGACCGAAAATCAGATGCTTGGTCTGCTCCTGAAAACATGGGACCGGAGATCAACACGCGCGGAGACGAATTGTTTCCATCATTTGCATTGAACGGAGATTTGTTCTTCGCAACGAATGGTCGTCCGGGACTGGGAGGTTTGGATATCTTCCGTGCTTCGAAAGTGGAGGGAGAAGAGAACAAATGGGAAAAACCAACCAACATTGGAGCCCCAATCAACGGTGAGCACAACGACTATTCAATTACGGAATTGGATGAGCGTCATGGATACTTCACTTCAGAGCGTAAGAACGGAACCAATCCGGAATCTGTCGGAGATATTTACTCATACGAAATTCCGCCATTCCTCTACAGCTTGAAAGTAATCGTTTCTGATCTTGCAGAATCAGAGCGCCTGGAAGGGGTCGAAGTAAACGTTACGGGTGCTGACGGGTCCAACTGGACAGGAATCACCGATGAAAACGGTGCTGTATTTTGGGATCGTCGCCCAACAGGAGATCGTTATGTAAACGAAGATCAGTCGTACACGATCAACATCAAAAGCATTGAGGGGTACTACGAAAATGAAATTCCTTCCGATATCACGACAATTGACGTAAATTATCACCAGGATTTCGTTGTGGAAATGGGATTGTTCCCGAAACGACCAATTCGTTTGCCCGAGGTTCGTTACTACCTTGATAAGTGGACGTTCGTAGTCGATTCAACAATCAACTCACCTGACTCGTTGGAGTTTGTATACAAACTTCTGAATGAGCGACCGGAACTGGTTCTTGAGCTGAGTTCTCACACGGATTCGCGTGGTAGCAATAATCGTAACCAGAAGCTTTCCGAGAATCGCGCCCGCGCTTGTTACAAGTACCTCGTTGAAGAAAGAGGAATTGATCCACGACGCATCGTGCCGATCGGTAAGGGTGAAAATGAGCCCCGTACGGTTTATCTTGTCGGAGAAGACTATCGCGTTAAGAAGCCAGGTGAAGGTGTTGAATTCGAAGAAATTCAGCTGACGGAGGCATACATCAATCAATTCCGTCGTGACAAGAAGAAATTCGAGATGCTGCACCAGTTGAATCGTCGAACAGAAGGTGCTGTTCGCGCTCTTGACTTCGACCCGAAGGCCTATCCGGAGGCAGATTCGAAATACAAGGAATACATTCCTTATCCTTAAGAAGAAGAAAAATTGAGAAAGGTGCTGATTCCAGCACCTTTTTTTGTATCTTAAAGAAACCCAATACCTACCGCATGATTGAAGGACAACTCCATCGGTTATGGGACAGTAAGATGCTTCCCTTTCCGGAACTCCAATTAACAGATGGCTCCGATCTTATCGTTGTTAAAACAGGCTTACTCAATGAGCGAATGGGCGGGCCGGACTTTCGCGGGGCACAGGTAATTTACCACGGACTGCGACACATTGGATCTGTCGAAATACACATCAACTCTTCGGATTGGTATCAACATGGCCACGATCGCGACAAGAATTACGACGATGTTGTTCTGCACGTTGTATACAACGATGATCGTCCTGTTTATCGCGAAGGTGCACCACTACCTACTCTGGAGTTAAAACAGTGGATTACCGATCACGAGTTTTCTGCCGATACTTGGATTGTGA
>JAURNA010000273.1 GCA_030830385.1 Crocinitomicaceae bacterium
ATTTACAATACGTTTTTTCTGTTGTTTAACACAACCAGTCTTCTGATGAAATCACCGACATTAAACGAAACGAAAGAGATTGCGACCTACGTTGGTAGCCCGATCAAAAATTTTAATTAATATAACTACAATGAAAAAAAACAATTTCAAATTTGCACTCGTTGCCGTTTTATCACTTGCTTTTTTAGCTGCATGTAAAAAGGGAGAGAATGACCCTTTCTTATCATTAAAATCGCGCAATGCACGAATTACAGGAACGTGGAAGCTAAAGTCTGCGGAAATTACCAATTCCAATGTCTATGGTGGTACAACGCAATCTCTTTCTACTTCCTTTGATGGAACGAATATGACCGAGACATTAGATTCCGGAGAATCAGACACATATTCATACTCTCAAACTGTTGAGATCAATAAAGACGGTACGTATAAAATGACACTTGTTGAGGATGGCATTACCTCTGATTACCAGGGTAACTGGTGGTGGATTGACAGTAACAAGAAAAAAGTACGAATTGCTTTTGATGACGACTTTGGATCATTCTACATCGACCGATTGAAGAACAAGGAAATGGTCTGGAAGATCGATGAATCATCCTCGTCTGTTGACTACTCGTCAAAAATGTCAGGAACATGGACCTTTGAAAAAGAATAATCGAATAGAATTTCAAAGAAGCCTCTCAGAAATGAGGGGTTTTTTTATGTCCGGTAAGCGGATGTCTACTTCTCCTTTTTATAGGTGTGACATCTGACGTCAACGTTGCAACTCCCACCTCTCATTCGATTAAATGCATCAATTTTTGCTTCTTCTTCCAGTCGAACATTGGCGCTTCCACATTCTTCAATCACTCTCAAAACCTCGCCTGTTTCAGTATTATAAACCTCACACTTCTTGCATCGATTAGGCGCAACGATTCCTTTAGCGATGTTCGCACAAGATGCTAACAAAGTCATCAACATCAACATTGCTCCAATTTTTCTCATAACTCATTTTTTCACTTCTGGAAAGATATCAATATTCAGATAGATACTTTCTGTACAAATCTCTCAAATTTGAAATCGTAAACGAACCAAAAATACCATTTTTAAGGAACGGCTAATTCGGGTTTTATGCTTGCGTTGGTCAGAATGGTTAACATATCTTTTGTTAAGGAGCGTTAAACCCGCAGGGATTTTAAAAATTCTCGGTCAACATTGGCGTTGTGATAAGAAATCAAAAATTACAACGCCATGAAGAAACTATTCGAGAACATCTTCTTTAAGCTCGGGATTATCACGGTTTTGATCCTGTTTCTGTTAATTCCTGCCACCATGGTAGAGCGCTTGATTGCCGAAAGGATGGATCGCTATCAGGAAGCCATGAACGAGGTCAGCGACAGTCACGCTGGTGAACAGGAAATCATCGGTCCGATTCTACAGGTGCCGTACGTGATTCCGGGAGAATCAATGGCCGGAGCAGCTGCGCAAGTAAGCCGGGAAAGTGGAGTGATTCATATTCTGCCGGATCAGCTGAAAATCAAAGGTGATCTGGACTCTGAACAGCGAAAGCGCGGCATTTTCAATGTTGCCGTGTATGGAACGGAATTTACATTCAAGGGATCGTTCAGCGAACCGGATTTGTCTACCATCTACGTAAAACCCGAGCATTTGGATTGGGAGCATGCACATGTTACCATTGGAATTTCTGACCTCAAAGGTTTGCTTGAGCAGGTACACTTTCAAATTGATGAACAAGACTTGTTGTGTACGTCAGGAGCAATGAAGAATGATCTGGTAAGAACGGGTATCCACACGGCAGTTCAGTTTGACAGTACGAGAAGTGAACATCCGTTTTCGTTCAAATTGGCACTGAATGGAAGTCAATCCATTCGATTTGCGCCAATTGGGAAAGAGACAACGGTACATCTTGCCTCCAGTTGGAAAGATCCGAGTTTTCAGGGAAATTATCTGCCAACCCAACGAGACGTAGGCAAGGAGGGTTTTACCGCAGAATGGAAGGTTCTCGATTTGAATCGGAATTATCCACAGGTCTGGAAAAACAAAACCTACGGAGTATCGGACTCACTTTTTGGAGTCGATTTACAACTCGGAGTTGATCAGTATCAGAAATCCATGCGGGTGGCGAAATACGCACTGCTGTTTATCGGACTTACCTACCTCGTATTTTTCTTTGTTGAAGTAACGAGAAAACTCCTCATTCACCCGGTTCAATACATTCTTGTCGGAATTGCACTCGTGCTGTTCTATGTGCTGTTGCTGGCATTTTCTGAGCAGATTTCCTTCGATTGGGCGTATGTGGTATCGGCATCAATGATAATAACACTGATCATGTTATATGCACGATCGATGTTCAAAGCATGGGGGCCCGCCATGTTCCTGTGTGCCCTGTTGTCGATATTGTACACGTTCATTTTCGTGATTATCCAACTTCAGGATTTCGCGTTGCTTTTCGGAAGTCTTGGAATCTTCCTCATACTGGCAACAACGATGTTTTTCTCACGAAAAATAGAATGGTTTGAAAAGGATTCCGAACCGGAACCTGCGCCTGACGCGTAAGAAATGAAGTCAGATCGTATTGAAAAGTTCGTCGTGTGAGCGGCGGACTTTTTTTCTGTGCTGAGCCGGGTCATCCGGGTGACGATAGCCGATCGGGCATACCAACGTGGCTTGCAGTCCCTTTTCAGAAAGACCAAGGATTTCGTCGTATTGCTGTGGATTAAAACCTTCCATCGGTGTTGAGTCAATGCGCAGCGTGGCACACGTTTGAAGAAGGTGGCCCAGTGCGATGTATGCCTGCTTGGCGTTCCAGCTCCGAATGTCATCTTCGGTCATGTTTGAGACCGACTGAAGAATGTAGTTACTCAATCCTTCTGTTTCTTCCAACTCAACGGATCGGGTTGTGGCGATGTTTTGCATATAGCTTTCCACATCGTTCTTTTCGACGTTGGTTCGTGTGCACAATACAATTAAATGAGAAGCGTCTTGCACCTGCTTCTGGTTGTTGCTTGCCTCTACCAATTGCCTCCGGATTTCGGGAGATTCAATGAGTAAAAATCGCATGACTTGCAAGCCATATGATGTCGCGGTTAGCCGCAATGCTTCACGAATAACATCCAAATCTTCGGAGGAAATTTTCTTCTTCGGATCGAAACGCTTCGTTGCATAGCGCCATTGCAAATCGGTAATAATCGGATGCGTCATATCAAATATCCATTGGAACCTCCAAAACTAGTATTTTACTGTCTTCCATGGCCAGTATTTCTACATCTTCACGATCGGAAATGGCAATCGCGTCTCTTTTGTTGAGTTGCTCGCCTCGAATCGAAATCTGACCTTTCACAACCATCAGGTAAATGCCGTGTGCATCTCTTTTTCTCGGATAGGAGACAGCAGTTTCCCCATCAAATGCTCCCATGCTGATAAAGGCATCCTGATAAATCCAGGTAGCGTAAGCGTCCGTTTTGGGGCCAACGAGTTCTACAAATTCATTTCGCGTTGAGAGGTTGATGGCACGCTGTGCGTAGCGCGGTTCTACATTCCGGCGATTTGGAAATATCCAGATTTGAAACAATTCCAGAGATTGGTCATTGTGCGCGTTGAATTCGCTGTGTAATATTCCCTGACCGGCGCTCATTACCTGAATTTCACCTTCCTCGACTACTCCCGAATTGCCCATGCTGTCCTGGTGCCTTACTCCTCCTTTGAGTGGAATGGTGATGATTTCCATGTTGTCGTGTGGATGCGTACCGAATCCCTGAGAAGGGTCAATCTGATCATCGTTTAAAACGCGCAAGGCTCCGAATTGAATGCGGTTAGGGTCGTACCAACTGGCAAAGCTGAATGAATGCCGCGCTTTGAGCCAACCGTGATCGGCATATCCGCGATCAAAAGCACGATGAACGGCTGTGTCTTGCGGTTTATTTTCTTTGCCGTCAGGAAGCAACTGATCCGTGTACGACTTTTTGGGTGTAATGCGAATGGGTGCCATAGTGAAACAAAGATACGAATCCTGTAATTACTTGGGTAGGTGATTGCGAACGCATGAATTTTTGTGGAAAACTTTGAAAACTTCCCGCATCAGTGTGCTCGATCGATTGTACATTTGAATAAAACGCTACGATGGAGACAACGGTAAATATTCAGGAAGAGATTGATGCACTAAAATCCCAGCTTACAGGAGACATGTTTCAGGATATGGAGATCAAAGATAAGATCCATAACCTGGAGATGAAGCTTCATGGAGTGAAGCCAATGGACAGCCATTTTGATTGTGTTGGCTGCG
>JAURNA010000274.1 GCA_030830385.1 Crocinitomicaceae bacterium
CAGTGGTTTCCGCACAAGCAAAAATTGATGTAAATACAGGACCCTCAATGAACCTTTCTTTCGGTGGTTCTTTGAATTACTACCAGGGGCGCGATTACTCGTATTCATCGTCTCTGCTGAACTTCCAGAACTTTGGGCAAGACAAATCACTTGACTGGAGAGTGTTCGGTCGTTTGACGCAACGATTCAGTAACAATCAGGAAGGATCAAGTTCTAACGTGAAGAGTGCATTCTACAACATTATGGTGGACTTCTCCAAAACAACAGATGAGAGTTTCGATCCAAAGCACCAATACAACATTTTTAACTATGGACACGTAGGGACATTCGCTACAACACTTCGTCCAAGTTATGAGTTTATCGAAGAAACACAGACATACAATCACAATGGATTCCGTGAGGTAATTGTGGATTACATTCCTTCCGAAGAGAACTCGACACTCGCTGCGATCACCTCTCAATACTACGATATCTATAGAGGCAAACCACAAGGTCAGTATGAGAATCTACTGCAAATCCAGCAAGGTAACGCGTTGATCAACGGTCAGCAACCTCAATCAGTATATAGCATTTGGAGCAACATCGGTTCTCCGTACAACTATTTCGGAAAAACAGAAAATGATCAATTCCGCGTAACGGGAGCAGGATCGGTGAACATTGGAGACCACTCAATCTCCCTTGGATTTGAATACGAACAGCGATGGGACCGCGGATGGACTTCCGGTACTTCAACGAGTGGAGGAACACTCGGGCCAATATCTATCTGGAACATTGCACGTAGCCTTACGAACTTTCACATTAGTGAGTTGGACCTGAATGCTGCGACCATTACTGACTCAGGTTCCTTCAAGGCGATTACGTACGACCGTTTGAACTCGGGATACGCTGCTCAGTCCGGAACAGGAAACTACGGGGGAGCTGAAAACGGAGATTCTCAATTTTTCTTTGATTACAACTTGCGTGAGTATCTCCACAACAATGGATTCATTTCAGAAGGAGGTGCAGGGTCTGACTTCATCGACATTGACCGTTATGATCCAAACATTTTCCAGATGGATATGTTTGCTCCGGACGAATTGTTGAACGGAGGAAACTCATACGTTTCTTATTGGGGATTTGATCACACAGGTAAAAAAGTTCGGGGAACAACAGACATTGATAAGTATTTCAACGATTTTGATGAGAATGGGAACTACAAGCGCTTCGTAGGTGCATTCCAACCGATCTACATGGCAGGGTACATCATGGATAAGTTTGCATTCCGCGACATCGTGTTCAACGTAGGGGTTCGAGTGGATGTCTTCGATGCGAACCAGCCCGTATTGAAAGATGAGTTTTTGTTCTACAACGCCCGTACAGTGGCTGAAGCAAAAGGTGAATTAGCAGAAAATCCATCATTGACCTGGATTGATATTCCGGCTGCAATGGGGGATGATTATGTTGTATACGTAGACGATGTTAACAACCCAAGTGCGATCAATGGATTCCGAACCGGGGAGGTGTGGTTCAACGCAGATGGTATCGAAATTGAAGATCCAACTGTAATTCGTGGACCAGCCGGAATCTCTCCATGGTTGACAAAAGATGCGTTGAAAGCGTTTACAGATGGAACTCCTCGTGCTGAAGCATTTGAAGATTACAAGGCTCAAATTAGCGTCATGCCCCGTATCGCATTCTCATTCCCGATTTCGGACGAAGCATCATTCTTTGCACACTATGACATTCTTACGAAGCGTCCAACTTCAGGATTTCGCTTCGATCCGTTCCAGTATCAGTTTGTGAATGCTCGAAGCGCTACCATTAGAAACGCCAACCTGAAACCGGAAACAACAATAGATTACGAACTTGGGTTCCAGCAAGTGTTGACGCGTACATCATCACTGAAAATCTCTGCATTCTACCGTGAACAACGAAACAATGTTCAGTTGATGAGCCGCTTCGAAGCTTTCCCACAGACGTACAACACCTTCGGAAACCGTGACTTCGGAACTGTGAAGGGGTTGACAGTATCGTATGACCTCCGTCGTACAGGAAACATTCGTATGACTGCAAACTATACATTGCAGTTTGCTGATGGTACAGGATCAAACTCATTTTCTGCTGCCGGATTGATTACAGCAGGATTGCCAAACCTTCGTGCAATCTTCCCATACTCATACGATCAGCGTCATACCTTCGCAATCACATTCGATTACCGATATGGAGAAGGAAAAGACTACAACGGTCCTATGATCAAAGATTTCGCAGTACTGGAGAACACAGGTTTGAACATCGTATCAAACATTTACTCAGGTTCACCCTACTCTGCTCAGACATTCATCACAAACGACGGGCAGTTTTCACCGCTGAACTCAGGACTTGATGGAACAACAAACGGATCGCGTTTGCCATGGTCGTATCGTCTTGATATGCAGCTGGACCGTACCTTTGAGCTTGAAATTGGGAAAGAAGATAAGAAACGCGCTACGTTCCTGAATGTGTATGTACGTGTTACGAACCTGCTCAACCAGTTCAATGTGCTCGACGTATA
>JAURNA010000275.1 GCA_030830385.1 Crocinitomicaceae bacterium
AATTACTTTCTTACAAATACCATCTATAAACATGGGAAAGGAAATCAGAGATTTTATTGAGAAACACTATCTACACTTCAATGCAGCGTCTCTCGTCGATGCGGCCAGGGGCTATGAGAAACATATCAATGAAGGAAAGAAAATGCTCATCTCGCTGGCCGGAGCCATGAGTACTGCCGAACTGGGAATTTCTCTCGCTGAAATGATCAGACAAGATAAGGTTCATATCATTTCCTGTACGGGAGCCAATCTCGAAGAAGACATGATGAATCTTGTAGCACACAACAGTTATGAAAGAGTGCCGAATTACCGCGATTTAACTCCGAAAGATGAGTGGGCACTTCTCGAAAAGGGATTAAATCGTGTAACCGACACCTGTATTCCTGAGGAAGAGGCTTTCCGGAGGCTACAAGGGCATATTTTCAACATTTGGAAAGAGGCTGAACGAGATGGAAAGCGTTACTTCCCGCATGAATTTATGTACCAACTGCTGCTTTCCGGTGTTTTGGAGCCATATTATGAAATCGATCCCGCCAACTCATGGATGCTGGAAGCGGCAAAAAAGAATCTACCCATCGTTGTGCCCGGCTGGGAAGATTCCACGATGGGGAATATCTTTGCTTCCTATTGCCTGAAAGGGGAACTCGATCCATCTACGATGAAATCCGGAATAGAATACATGATGTGGCTGGCAGATTATTACACAGAAAATGCAGGGACTGAAGGCATTGGATTCTTTCAAATTGGTGGAGGAATTGCGGGAGATTTTCCCATTTGTGTTGTTCCAATGCTTTACCAAGATATGGAACGCACAGACACTCCGTTTTGGAGTTACTTCTGTCAAATTTCAGATTCAACAACAAGCTACGGTTCCTATTCCGGAGCCGTACCCAACGAAAAAATAACCTGGGGCAAGCTGGATATAGAAACACCGAAATTCATTGTTGAGTCCGACGCCACAATCGTCGCTCCGTTGATATTTAATTACGTGCTCCACGGCTAATTGGTGAACGCAACAGAAAACCGCTCATATTAGCCCGAGTTTAACAACGGAAGATCTAACAAATTATGTAGCAAAGTAATTCCTTTGATTTCTTCGCGATTTGTTACATTTGGTGTGAATCGTAATCAAACAAAAAAACAACGAATTATGTCATTCGAATTACCCCAACTTCCATACGCTTACGACGCGTTGGAACCTTATATTGATGCCCGAACCATGGAAATTCATCACTCAAAGCACCATGCGGGATACACAAACAACCTGAACAATGCAATTGCCGGAACAGATTTCGAAGGAAAATCCATTGAAGATATTCTGAAAGGATGCAAAGACAACCCCGCTGTTCGCAATAATGGTGGAGGATTCTGGAATCACAGCCTTTTTTGGAACATAATGGGACCCAACAGTGGCGGTCAACCTTCGGGTGCCCTTGCAGATGCAATCAATGCTGCTTTTGGATCTTTCGACGGATTCAAAGAAACTTTCTCGAAAGCGGCAGCTACTCGTTTCGGATCCGGATGGGCGTGGTTGTGCGTGAAAGATGGTGGTACGGTTGATGTATGCTCTACTGCCAATCAAGACAATCCACTGATGGATTTAGGTTGTGGTGGAACGCCAATTCTCGGACTGGATGTTTGGGAGCATGCTTACTACCTGAACTACCAAAACCGTCGCCCGGATTACATCAATGCATTTTTTCATATAATCAATTGGGATGCTGTCTCTGCAAATTACGAAGCAGCGAAGTAATCTGAAATAGAAATACTTGAATGTCCCGGCACTTTCGGAAAATCAGTAGTCGGGGCGTTTTTTTGCACGGATGGTTTCTGGCAATTTTCAATTCGTCCTGTTGTTACAGACCTTACCGATGGTTGGAAACTTCTCTCTATTCAGACACACTCTTGAGGACGGGTGCCGAAGGTGCGGCTCCACCAAAATCAGGCCGTATCACAAGGAAATTTACCCTTCGCTCAGGGATGGGAAAAAATGGCATCGCGAAGCAAACGTCAGAGCAGTCAATAATGCGGGCAGGAAATTCTCTTTCCGGTTTGACTATACCATCTCGGGCATGTTCATCGCGACAACAGCTTTCACTTCGGGAGCTGTTTTTTTGATGGCTTCCTCAAGACCCGCCTTGAGTGTCATCATCGACATCGAGCAATCACTGCACGCTCCCATCAATCGGACAACAACGGTACCATCATCCTGAATTTCCACCAGTTCCATATCTCCTCCATCTGCGTGCAAGAAGGGACGCAACTGCTCCAGTGCAGTATGAACTTTCGATTCAACGCTTTTCTTGTCCATTGCTTTTTTCGGGTACTTTACCCTTTTTCAACTTCTGTTACAAAGGTACGAACTAATCCTTCAAAAGCCTTTCCCGTCGGTGTATTTTCCTGAAAAACAGCCGGTCTGCCAGCATCTCCTGCCTCCCGTACACCCTGAACCAGAGGAATCTGTCCGAGGAAGGGAATCCCCATGCCACTCGCCAGGTTTTTCGCACCGTCCCGGCCGAAAATGTAGTATCGATTGTCAGGAAGTTCAGCAGGTGTAAACCACGACATATTTTCTACAATTCCCAGCACGGGTACGTTAATACTTTCCAACTGGAACATGCTTACCCCTTTTCGTGCATCTGCCAACGCTACTTCTTGTGGAGTACTCACGATAATTGCTCCGTCCAATGGAACCGTTTGCACAAGAGAAAGATGAATGTCACCGGTTCCCGGAGGCAAATCAACCAACAGGTAATCCAATTCACCCCAGTACGCATCCGTAAACATTTGCGTAAGTGCTTTAGCTGCCATGGGGCCTCGCCAAACGACTGCATTGTCCTGATCGGTGAAAAATCCAATCGACAAAATCTTGATTCCGTAGCTCAATACGGGATTGATTTTCGGAGTGTCTTCCACTTCGATCATTGAAGGACGTTCTCCTACCACATCGAACATTGTCGGCATGGAAGGGCCGTAAATATCCGCGTCGACAATCCCCACGCGATAACCTGCTTTTGCCAATCCTCCAGCGAGATTTGCCGTAACTGTTGATTTACCGACTCCTCCCTTACCAGAAGCAATTGCGACGATGTGTTTCACTTCGGGCAAAATTTTGCGTTGCGCTTGCCTGGCATCAACCGGTAACCCAACCACTTCGGTCTCAACCTGTACCTCACCGAGACCTTTTTCAAGGTTGAACCGAATCGCTTCTTGCATGCGCTTACGTGCATGGAGTGCAGGATTGGATACGTACACTTTCAATCGGACCTTATTCCCGTCGATGTTGATTTCTTCGACGAGGTTGGCGGTAACGATGTCCTTTTTTAAATCGGGTTCCATTACGGAACTGAGCGCCTCAAGTACTTGTTCGCGTGAAATTTCCATGATCGTTGACGCTTAATTATTCTTCGACTTCCCGGAAGGAGCGGATTGATTTTGTCATCAAGTTGATAATCCGTTTTTCGAATCCTTCTTGCCTGGACTCAAGTATGTATGTCACGCCGGCAATTTGTCGCTCGGCGTATACGTGATACGATTTGTGTTCTACTCCTACACTCGAGGCGGCATCTGAGCTTCCTTTTACATCAAGAATGCGCTCGTAAACGATCAGGTTTTCCTCGTCAACCATGTACTTCAATTTGAAAATATCCTGCTCGCCAAGCTTCTTCTTTTTGCCCTTAACAAGTCCTTTGTCGTTTCCAAAGTCTTCAATGTGCATGCAAAAATTAGGCCCAACATTGATCTCCCACTTGAATGACTCGTTGTGAATGACTTCTGGTTTGACAGAAGCACCAATTTTTGCCGTCTCGTCCGGCAATGCGATCACTGCCGGAAGTTCGTAATCAGAAAGGATAAACTGCTGAAACTCGTAATACTCATCATCGGGCGCTGGCTCGGGGGTTTCGCCTTCAGGTATTTCGCCGCATCCCACGAGCAGAATACCGGCAAGTGCTACCCAATTCAGAACCTGGACATTAACTCGAAATGATTTCAACATACTCTTCTTTCCCTTCACAATTTGCTATATACAAATATACGCAAACCACATGAAGAGGAAGCAACTATTTGATCATCACACCAATTTCACCCATGATTGGAATATTCTTCATATTTTGCTCTGAAATTGACTCCGGAACGAACACAAACTTTTTGTCGTAGAGCTTTCCATCCACCCAAAAACTCACCCAGTATTCGTTGGCAAGCCCAAAAACATCTTCCATGATGGGCTCAATTTTTGCGGCTTCGTTGGGTAAGAGTACTTCCAGGGTATGTCTGAGTGTCGATGTCCTGACTTTCTCTCCTTTCAGATTGGTACCGTATCCTTTGCTGGTAATGATAACTCCTTCCATGATGTCTTCCCGGAGATTGAGAAGGTATACGTAGTATGACTTTTCGTTGAGTTCTGAAACGTTTTTCACAACGGCAACCGCCACATTTTCGACCTTGGGCCCACGCAATTCATCGCGCATGTCTACTTACTTTGCGATTTGATCATTTTTCCGAGGGCAATATACTGAAATAAGTCCGGACTGTGCCCCAGATTATCCTTGTTTTGCTCGATGTATTCCTTATCTCCCTGCAGGTGTTCCGGTACACTAAAGTTCGATTTTCTTTCGTGACCAACCCGCACAATTAGCAGTTCTTCTTTTGGAATTGCAATGATGTACTGCCCCTTGAGACCACGGTAATAATAAACGGGATTTGTCATCCCAAAATAAGTCCAGATATGAAACCCGTATCTTCGGTTTTCACATCCATCCTTCGTTTTCAACGAAGCCGGACGGATCATTTCAGCGTAGTACCATTCGGGAATCACCTGTTCATTACCTGCTTTTCCCTGATGAAGGAGCAATTTCCCCAGTTTGGCAAAATCACGCGATGTGGCGTACAGGCAGCAAAATGCTTTGGAACTTCCGTCTTTTTCATCCAGGCTCCAATATGCATCTCTGGAAGCACCGATTTTCGACCAGATTTTTTCCTGAGCGTATTCGGTTAGGTGCTTGCCGGTAACCCGCTCTGCGATCATAGCGAGCAATTGTGTATTCCCTCCTTGATATCGAAATACTTCTCCGGGTTTGTGGATAGCGTCTTGCTGAATGGCCAGATTGTCTGTATTCCAGCCGTAATACCCTTCTGCATTATCGGATAATGGATTGTCCCCACTCTCAGACCAGGATAGGCCTGACGACATTGTAAGCAGGTGGCGGATGGTGATTTTCTCACGACCTCCTCCTTTGAATTCGGGGAGATAATCGACTACCTTGTCGTCCAGTTTCTTGATTTTCCCTTCTTCCACGGCTATGCCTATCAGCAGTCCTACAACTGTTTTGGCCATAGAAAACGAATTGCTAAGGGTTGATTTCTTATGATCGTCCCAATATTCTTCATAGAGCAGACTATCGCGGTAAAAAACAAGGTAGCCTGTGGTTCCTAAATCTTCGATGTATGTGCGAAGTTCAGCGGGAATCGTCCCCGTATTGTATTGCTCGTGGAAGATCCATTTCTCTTCATTGCCGGCTTTCAATTGTGCCGAATGAAATACATCTTTATCGTAGATTCCCGGACCGCTTTGCCCAATCAAATAGGTGTTTACAACGCCTTTGTATAGGTAAAATCGACCGGACAGGACGACGTACAAATTGACCGACACAATCGCCAAAACGATTGTGATCAGTAGATATCGAAGCGCTTTTTTCAATAATCTCATACGTAACTGTAACCGAATTGGGCGGCAAGCTTTTCTTTCAGAACATGAGAAACATCGTTAAGATTCAATGCATACCCTAATTCTTTCTTTGCAGAAGTTACGTCTTTATCGTCAATTCCGCAAGGGACAATGTGTGAAAAATACGTTAAATCAGAATTTACGTTGAATCCAATCCCGTGCATGGTTACCCATCGTGAGCTTTTGACCCCCAATGCACAAATCTTACGCGCCGTGGGCAACTCCGAATCAATCCATACACCGGTAAGTCCATTGATTCTACCTCCCTCAATACCGTATTCAGCCAAAGTAGCAATCACCGCTTCCTCCAGATAGCGCAGGTATTTGTGTATATCGGAGAAAAAATGATCGAGATCGAAAATGGGATATACCACCAATTGTCCCGGACCATGATAGGTGATGTCTCCCCGCGATTGATTTCGTAGAATTTTGCATCGTGTGCGTTCAACCCGGCATCGTCAAGCAACAAATTCTCCTTGTCGCCACTCTTTCCCAGAGTGTATACGTGGGGGTGTTCACAAAAAAGCAGGTAATTCTTCGTCGGAGCCATACTTTCTCCGTTTCTCAGGCGAATTTTCTGGTCAATGATTTCACGAAACAGGGTTTCCTGATAGTCCCACGCCTCTTTGTAGTCAATCAGGCCCAAATCTTTGAAAATGACCTCCGGCATCTATCCCTCGAATGCGGCGAGCGATCCTTTGAGGTAGTCGATTACCTCAATTTCAATGGCATCAGCTCCGTTGTGTTCTGATAAATACCAGGATGCCCAATCCACCAAATGAATCAGGTAAATGGATCGTTCAATGCGTGAATCCCCTTGTGCCGTAATGGTCGTTACGTACGTCGTTTTTTTCTGAATCACTTCCCGTGCAATTTCCATTCGCTTGCGGTTTCTAGGATGCATATCTGTATCGAAGAATACAACGGCAAAACGGTCATCTCCACCGCCCCATCCAACAAGTTCGTTGTGATTCATTTCAGGAATCACATGGTGCCAGCACAATGATTTACTGTTCTCGTTGAATTGCTGACGGGCTCGAATCAATACAGGCTCATAATCGGTGGTTCCGTAAAGAATTCCAACGCTTCCGTATAGGAATTTTGCCAATTCAGTTGCTTGTTTCTGAATAAAATCTGCATCTGTTATGATGCGCTCTCGACCTTTTTTCAACTCTTCCAGACGGTCACTTGAAATCAGTCCGAGTTGTGAGAAAATTTGGAGCAACTGCACGAGTGAATACGCGAGTGCAGCTCGTGGAGGATTTCCTCCCGGAACAGTAATCACATCAAAATCATTTTCCCGGCACATCTTTAGGAGCTCGCCGCCTGAGGTCACTCCGATCACACGCGCACCGGATTGTGCGGCCTGACGTACTGAACTTAGTGTTTCTTCTGTATTTCCTGAATACGAAGAACCGATTACCAACGAGCGGTTCGATACAAACGCCGGTAAATCGTAATCTCCTGCGTAGTAAACCGGAACGTTAAGTTCATCGTTTACCCAGGTGGTTACCAGCCGGCCTCCAATTCCCGATCCGCCCATTCCACATATCACGATGTTGTCAATGGAACCGTTTAACGGTCGAATCGTAGCGTTACCCGCGATTTCAAGTGCTTCCGTGATATTGTCAGGAAATGCTGCTATCAGTGTCTTCATATTCATAATTCGTAGGTCTTTTTTGTGCTTCAGACGTACAATGATAGGAAGGATTCGCACCATTCGAAAATTTTGGGCCGATAAGCTTTCAAAAAAATTGTAACTACGCGCTTTTGGAGCACTTATATCGTACTTTTGCAAAAAAATCTTTGAATGAACGCAAAAAACGCCTCCGAAAGCCTTTCAATCACTACTAAAATTGTACTTCCAAACGATACAAACACCCTTGGAAATCTTTTCGGTGGAGAGTTATTGGCCTGGATGGATGTCATCGCGAGTGTTTCTGCTCACAGGCATTGCAGGCGTGAAGTGGTTACGGCATCTGTGAACAATGTTTCCTTCCAACAACCCATTGCTCATGCTTCCATCGTGACACTCGAGGCGAAGGTTTCGCGGGCGTTCAGCACTTCCATGGAGGTTTTTGTCGATGTCTTTGTAGAAGATCACGTAAAAGGAATTCGCACCAAATGCAACGAAGCCATCTACACCTTTGTGGCAGTGGATCAGAATGGCGGTCCGATTGAAGTTCCGGAATTGATCCCTGAAACCAACGAAGAAAAAGTACGATTCGAAGGAGCGTTGCGAAGAAAGCAGTTGAGTTTGATTCTTGCGGGCAAGATGAAGCCTTCTGAGGCTACGGAATTGAAAAAGTTGTTCGTGGAGGAATAATCATTTCACGATTTCTTCCACATTGAGTTCATTCATGCACCTAAAGTGTCCCTTTGGGCATGTGTCGTATCCGATTTTCGAACAGGGACGGCAGGAAAGTCCTTCTACCTGATGGATGCGAAATGAATCCGGTGAGTTGGGTCGGTACGGGTACATGCCTAAATCGGGAGTGGTGTTTCCCCAAACAGATGCAATCGGAACGTCGTAGCAGCTTGCGATGTGCATCATCCCGGTGTCGTTCGTGATCACTTTGCTGCTTTGCTTCACGATGCTTGCGGAACCTTTCAGGTTGTATTTTCCACATGCGTTTTTAACCTCTTCATGGGTAGAGGCCAGTTGATTTCCAAGCTGTTCATCTTCCGGTCCGCCGACGAGAACCACGGGAGATTGAATTTTGGTCAGTAGTTCATTCAACTTCGATTCAGGAAGCTGCTTGGTCGCAAACTTAGCACCGATAACCAACGCGACATAGTTCTGCGGCTCCACTCCCAATTCGAAGGCAACATTGACCTCTTTATCAATTGGAAAGTCACAGGGCATCCCATCGGGCTTCACTCCCAAATGGGCCACAGCGCCGAAATAACGATCTACCACATGAACGTCCGGCATCCGATTTCGTTTCAGCTTGACCAGCATCCACTTTCGAATGTTCAATTTCCGGAAGGATTTCGACGGTCTGCGCAACTTCGATTTCAAGGCCTTCGAACGCACGTTGTTGTGAAGGTCAATCACCCAATCGAACTGTTCTTTCCTGAGTTCTTCGATGCATTCACCGATCGATTTTTCCATCGTATGAATACGATCAATATACGGATTGCCTGCTACAACCGAACGAAATGGCTGCTTGGTGAAATAGTGAAGTTCAACATCGGATCGTTGTGTCTTCAGAGCGCGAAGCACGGGTGTGGTAAGCACAATGTCTCCAAT
>JAURNA010000276.1 GCA_030830385.1 Crocinitomicaceae bacterium
AATATCCTGTTCTGGCTGGGTGCATTCACTCCCGTGTTTGCGCTCATGTACATGTTCATGCGTGTTCCCGGAGACGAACTACCGTCCGTAGAAATGCTGGAGAATCCACCTGAGTTATTGGCTTCTGTTGTGTATGCCGATGATGGCGAAACAGAATTGGGTCGTTACTGGAGCGTAAACAGATCCAGTTGTAGCTATCGCGATATCTCACCGTTCATATTTGATGCTCTTATCGCTACGGAAGACGAACGATTCATGGAACATCCCGGTATTGATATGAAGGCAGTTGCCCGTGCCTTGAAAGGAATGGGTGCAGATGGGGGAGCCTCTACGATCAGTCAGCAGTTGGCCAAATTGCTCTTTACCTTGCAGGAGCGTGAACGTAACAAGGAATTGCGCGCGCAGGGCAAACCCGTGCCCGAACGCCGTGGCGGAATCATGGGGCGAGTTGATGAAAAAGTAAAGGAAAACATCATCGCCGTTCGACTGGAAAGTCGTTATACAAAAGAAGAGATCATTACGATGTATCTCAATCAATTCGATTTCCTGCACAACGCGGTGGGAATCCAGAATGCTGCCAAAGTTTATTTTAACAAAGCACCAGCAGACCTCACCCAACTCGAGGCGGCAACGCTCATCGGAATGTGTAAGAATCCTTCGCTTTTCGATCCCTATGGGTATCACGTGAAGAATTACCGTGCCATAATTGCCTCGAATAAAGGTATTGATCCTGCTGCCGTTACTGTGGCTGAAATCCGTGAGCGACGTGCCAAAGACAGCACAAATGCAATTGATCGAAGAAATACGGTCCTGCTTCAGTGGTTGAAAAATTCAAAATCAAAAAATACAGCGCTCAAGAATACCATCACACAAGAAGATTACGATACATGGAAAGATCAGCCCATAGAAGTCGATTACCAGGTAGTTGACCACAAGCAGGGAGTTGCTCCGTACTTCAGGGAATCGTTACGAAGCGAATTGAAAGCGATGTTCGCCGAAAAAGAAAACGGGAAACCGAAATACGCCAAAAAAGATGGGTCAGCGTACGATATTTACGCCGATGGGTTGAAGATTTACACAACCATAAATGTGCGGATGCAGGATTATGCCGAGCAAGCCGTTCGTCGCCACCTATCAGAAGACCTGCAACCCGAGTTTACCAAAAACAATGCACGTTACAGTAACGAGAATCGTTACCCGTTTTCAACGACATACAATGGACGCAGGGTAAGCGATGAGACCATCAACAATATCATGAAGCGCGCACGCAAAAACTCCGGAAGGTGGTACCAAATGAAGGAAGCCGGTTACTCGGAGGGTGAAATTTTGAAAAGCTTCGACCAACCAACGCACATGCGTGTTTTCTCGTATAACGGCGATTTTGACACCATCATGACGCCAAACGATTCGATTCGGTTTTACAAAAATCTGATCCGGGCAGGAATGATTTCAATTGAGCCTTCTACCGGATTTGTGAAGGCATGGGTGGGAGGTCCTGATTTCAATCACTTCTCTTTCGACATGGTGAAACAGGGAAAGCGTCAAATTGGTTCAACCATGAAACCCTTTGTATACGCATCCGCTCTTTCCATGGAAGTTTTGAAGCCGTGTACGCGACTTCGGGAAATGTCGTATTGCGTGGATCCCTGCGATCCAAGCGGCAAGCGCTGGTGTCCCGCCGGAACCGTAATGCACAATGCAACGGTTGCCTCGTGTCTGGCTGCGTCAAACAACCCGGGAACCGTAGCTGTTATGTCTAAAATGGGAGGTTGCGCAGGCCCTCAGACCGTTGCCAAAATCCTGGAAAGAATGGACATGAAGGTTTCAGCGGATCAAATCGTTCCTCCAATTTGTCTTGGAACGCCGGACTTTTCACTGTTTCAATTGGTGGGTGCCCAATCCATGTTTGTGAACAACGGTATCTATATCCGACCTGTAACGATTCTTCGCATTGAGGACAGAAATGGAAACGTGATCTACGAAGCAGATCCATACGCTCGCGAAGTTATGAGTGCGACCGTCGCGTACGAAACACTTAAAATGATGAAGGGTGTAATTACAAACGGAACCAGTACAAGTCTTCGTTGGCACCAGAAATGGGGAGGACTGAAAGACTATCCAATGGCTGGAAAAACAGGAACTACTCAGGGTAACTCAGACGGTTGGTTCGTTGGACTCACACCTGATCTCGTTACAGCAGTTTGGGCCGGAGGAGAAGATAAATACGTTCGTTTCAGATCCATGGCCTGGGGACAGGGTGCTCGGATGGCCCTGCCTATTTTCGGCTACTACATGCAACACCTTTACAAAGACAATAAGCTCAAAATATCCAAGGGAGATTTTGAAGAACCCATCGGATACGATCCAGAATTATTCAGTTGCGACGGTGATGAAAACCGCATTGATAACGGCGAACCATTTGGAGGCATATAACCATGAACAAAGAAGTACAAAACGTTGAAGAGGCCCTGGCAGGCATTGAGGATAACATGACTCTGATGCTCGGAGGGTTCGGTCTATGCGGGATACCGGAAAATTCCATCGCACAATTGGTGAAAATGGGCGTTCGTGATCTCACGTGCATTTCCAATAACGCAGGTGTGGATGACTTCGGGCTCGGTCTTTTGCTTCAAAACAGGCAGATCAAAAAGATGATCAGTTCGTACGTTGGTGAAAACGACGAATTCGAGCGCCAGATGCTTTCCGGAGAGCTAGAAGTAGATCTGATTCCGCAAGGTTCTCTCGCGGAGCGTTGTCGCGCGGGTGGTGCAGGGATTCCTGCTTTCTATACTCCTGCCGGTTACGGAACTGAAGTTGCCGACGGGAAGGAGGTCCGGGAATTCAACGGAAAGCCGCATATTCTTGAGTCAGCGCTGACAGCAGATTATGCCATCGTGAAAGCCTGGAAAGGCGACACCGAAGGAAATCTTGTTTTCAAAGCAACGGCGCGAAACTTCAACCCAATGATGGCGATGGCCGGGAAAATTACGATTGCTGAAGTGGAGGAATTGGTTCCGGCCGGTGAACTCGATCCCAATTTCATTCACACTCCGGGAATTTTCGTGCAGCGCATCTTCAAGGGTGAACACTTCGAAAAACGCATCGAACAACGAACCGTAAGAACGAAATAATATGGCACTCGATAAAAATGGAATTGCTCAACGCATCGCGCAGGAACTTCGCGACGGTTGGTATGTGAATCTGGGAATCGGAATACCAACTTTGGTGGCGAATTTCATCCCGGAAGGAATCGAAGTAGAATTTCAATCCGAAAATGGAATTCTTGGAATGGGACCTTTTCCCTTCGAGGGAGAAGAAGATGCGGATTTGATCAATGCGGGAAAGCAAACAATAACAGCTCAGAAAGGTGCTGTCTTTTTTGACTCAGCCACTTCGTTTGCCATGATTCGTGGTCAACACGTTCACCTCACGGTACTCGGTGCTATGGAGGTTGCGCAGAACGGAGACATCGCCAACTGGAAAATCCCGGGTAAAATGGTGAAAGGAATGGGAGGAGCGATGGATTTGGTCGCTTCTGCGGAAAACATCATTGTTGCGATGATGCATACCAACCGTGCTGGAGAAAGCAAGCTTCTTGAACGCTGTACATTACCACTCACGGGGGTTGGGTGCGTGAAAAAAGTCGTAACGAACCTCGCGGTTATGGAAATTCGAGACGATGCATTCCACCTTTTGGAAAGAGCACCAGGCGTTAGCATTGAGGACATTAAGGCCGCCACTGCAGGAAAGCTTGTGATTCCTGATAACGTTCCGGAGATGCAGTTTTAATCCTGTGCTTTCTTTTTCTTGAAAGGATAGAGGAATTGTCCGCTGAAATCAATCGGAACGAATTCCATTTCTCTTTGTAAGGTAAGTAACGCTCCCCCAAAATGAATATAAACATGAAAATGATCAGAAGAATCAGTGGTATCGACAAATGCCACTCTATCGGAATCACTTTTGTAAGACCATAAGTAATTCCAACGGTCAGGATCAAAAGTAAAGGATAGTAAATGTATGAAAGCAGATTCAAATCGGGTCAATATGTGCCCCCAGGGTACAATTTACCCCGCTTACTTGTAAAAGTGCATTTCCTCAATATACGAATGAACGGGTTCAGTAAGCAGGTACCTTACGTCCTTTCCTTCTTTTATCGATCTACGGATAAAACTGGATGAAACCTTCATAACCGGAGCTTCTTCACAGAAAATTACGTTGGGATGACTCACCAATTGGTTGTTGGTTTGGGTTCCGATTTTGCGCATCTCTTCCTCCTCCTGGGTCGTGAGCACACGCGGATATACGTAGAGTTTATGCCGGTCGAGGATCAAGTCATAGTTTTGCCATTTATGAAAGGTTCGGAGGTTATCTTCTCCCATGATGAGGGCAAACCGATGATTGGGGTGCTTCTCGCGAAGATAGGTGAGTGTAGTTGCTGTATAACTTGGAATGGGCAGTTTGAATTCGATATCACTCGCCTGTAACCGAACATTGTCTTCGATTGCTGTCCTGACCAGTGCAAGCCGATGATAATCGGGCAACAAGCCTTTCTTTTCCTTGAGTGGATTCTGAGGAGACACCACGAGCCAAACCTGATCCAAATCCGTATAGTCTGCCATGTAATTGGCAATTACCAGATGTCCGACGTGAACCGGATTGAACGTTCCGAAATAAAGTCCGATTTTCATGACTTCAAAAACTCTCCTACCAATTGCTCCGCCTTGGCGCATGTCTGATCCAAATCATCGTTGGTGAGAACTACGTCAAACTCTTTGGCAAATGACATCTCTTTTTTGGCCTTGGCCATTCGTTGATTGATCTTGTCCTCTGTTTCGGTTTCCCTGCCGCGCAGACGTTTTTCCAGTTCTTCGTAGCTTGGAGGTTCCACAAACACAGCAAGCGCTTGGTCCGTAAACTGGCGTTTCAGATTCAATCCACCAATTACATCAACATCGAAAATAACTGCCTTTCCGGCAGCCCAGATGCGCTCCAATTCCGATTTAAGCGTTCCATAAAAGTTGTTTGTGTACACTTCCTCCCACTCAACGAATGCATCTTCTTCAATTTTCAGGCGAAATCCTTCGATGCCCAAAAAATGGTAATCCTTCCCATCGGTTTCATTGTGACGGGGGGCTCGACTGCATGCAGAAACGGAAAATTCCAACCCAAGGTCCTGCTTTAGCAAATGGTGAACGATCGTGGTTTTTCCTGCCCCGGATGGAGCTGAAAAAATAATGCACTTCCCTTTGATTTCGAATGCCATATTCCTGTTTACGAAAAAGCCTACAAACAGTTTAGGATTTGCTCCTTTATTTTTTCGAGGTTGTCCTTCATACCAATTACAACCACTTGCATATCGGCATGATTGCTCTTACTTCCAAGCGTGTTGACTTCCCGTCCGATTTCCTGTGAAATGAAGCCCAGTTTTTTTCCTGATCCGCTGGATTTCATCGTTTCCATGAAATAATTGAGGTGATTTGAAAGGCGCATTTTTTCCTCTGTAATATCCAGTTTCTCGAGGTAATAGATCATTTCCTGCTCGTATCGATTTGGATCGTAATTCCCTGTTGAGATTTCCTCGAGTCCTTTCTTCATACGCTCACGAATAACATCAATTCGCTGCTGTTCGAACTGTGGGATTTGATCCAGTAAATCACGTATGTCCCTGATTCGATCAACAAATTCTTCCTCCAGCTCCACTCCTTCCTTCCGACGAAAGGCATTCAATCCTGCCAATGCCTCCTCCACGAGCGAAAATATCCACTCCTTTTCATCCTCCGTTAATCCTTGCTGATCGGTCATGTAAACATCCGGCATACGCAGAATCAATGAAAGATAATTGTCTGTTTCGGTTCCCAATGAATCGTTTAGTTTCTTTAGATCCTGATAATAGGATTGAGCCAGATCATGGTTGATGGAAGTGTTCTTCTCATCGCCAATACTGTCCAGATTTAAGTTGAAATCCACTTTCCCACGGCCGAGGGAATCGCTGATGATTTTCCGGATTTCCGGTTCGATTTCTTTGTACTGAGGGGCCATGCGAACGTTCATGTCCATCCCCTTGCTGTTGAGCGATCGAATTTCGACCGATATTTTCTTTCCCTGATACGTTCCGATGGCTTTTCCAAAGCCTGTCATTGAATTCAGCATAACTCAAGATTTTTACAAAAGTACTTATGTCCGCGAGATAGATTTCTTCTTACGTAAAAAACTGCTCGATGAAGTAAGATAAACCCCGGTGAAAATCATTAGCATATAACCGACTTTGTCCCAGGTGATGGTGTCTGTATAATCGTCTGAAATACCCATTACTGCAAATAAATAAGCAAAGCCAATCACCAAAACCGGTTGCAAATAAATGTATGCGCTAGACACAGAAGGAGTCGTGTATTTCAGGCCATAAACGGTAAGTAAATAGGTTAGGAAGGTAACAGCGACAATTACAAAGACTATTTTGATGACCGCTTCTTTGGGAATTGCACTGAAATCAATTGCAGGAAGTTCGATCCACGTCAATGGGAACATGAGGATGTACATCAAACCGAATGTAAACACATAGGTAATCACCGTAATGGGTTTGTATTTTGCCATCAATGGTTTTACGAGCACAAGATAGATCGCATAGCTTGTGGCGTTGATCAAAATGAACAAATCCCCCATAGAAGAATCGCCTGAGCCCGTTCCTGCGGTGAGTGTGAGAAGTATGGCTCCGGCAGCTCCGGTTATAATCCCTGTGCTTTTCCGCCATGTAATGCGCTCCCGAAGGATGAAATAAGAAAGAATTACCACCATAATCGGGTTGACGGTCATGATGATTCCTGAGTTTACGCTGGAAGTCAGATTGAGTCCATGAAAAAAGAACAGCTGATTCACCATTACTCCAAACAACGCACATAGCATGAGTCGTCCGAGATCCGTTCTGGCTATTTTTTCCCGGATAAACAGCCCCTGGATGATCCAAAACAGAGCCGTTGCTCCCATAACACGCATCAGGATAAATACAGTTGGTGTCAGATAGCCAGGCATTACTCCTTTCGCTATGACGTGGTTGGCTCCGTAGAGAGCGTTAACCGTAAAAAGTGCAAGGTGTGCTCGAAAAAGTTTCGACAAGCCGTTAATTTTGGGGAAAGTTACTTATTAAATCCGCTCGGTGCGGATCGTACCATATTACAGCAATGTTCAGGTAGTATTGAGGCATAAAAAAGGGGCTCTCGCCCCCTTCTTCAAAGTATGTATCGATCCTTATTTCTGGACCACGATTCGTTTTGTTACGGATTCACCGTCAGCTGTAAGGCGTACGAAGTACGTTCCAGCTTCAGCGTTCAACTCAAGAACAGCTGTAGTAAATCCAGCAACGTTTCCGTATTCGTTAGAAAGGATTACTTGTCCGTTTACAGATGTAACTTCAATTGTGAGGTCTTCAGTGTACAATCCGTTGATTGCAACGTTGAATGTTCCTGCAGATGGGTTTGGATATACTTCCAATCCGTTTGCGTCTGCGATATCGTTCAGACCTTGAGTTTGAGGGGTAACTGTTCCGAAGTTAGGACGAACGATGAATGAACCCGGCAATCCGACCGATTCCAACGTTGAGAATGCCCCACCGTTGATACTGAACCAAACCTTGTTGTAAGTAAGAATGTCCAAAGACTGAGACAGTGACATGCTGCTTGTTGAGTTGTACTCCTCGATTCCTACATAGTATTCACCTGCTGTAAGTGAAAGTGGGTTTCCTGAAAGATCCCAAACCGGAAGCGTGATCATCATTCCTTGAGAAGATGTATCCGCTGCTGTGAAGATGTACTCATTGGAGCCACCTACTACAGTCGTTGGAACTTCTGCTACAGTACTGTAAATAGTCACTTTCGTTGTGTCACCAATTGTTGGGAACGAGTAGAAAGATACAGTTGACATCGTGTCATCAATTACGAGATCGTAGTTGTTACCTAAAATACCTGTAGATCCAGCTTCGAATCCAATGCTACCAGCAATCGTAGCATCATCACGTGCATACGTACTATCCGTCACAGCAAATACCTGATACGTTGTATCATTTACCGCGTTGCTATCTAACTCAATAATTCCACAAATGTACTCAACTGTGTACACGTCAACTGCTGATGGAGTGTATCCGGCAACCGTGAAGTCAGCCATTGTTCCGACAGGAATATTCTGCGCAGCAGAAGTCTCAGTGTAGACCTGAGTCATCGCACCGTCGTATACGTTCACAGTCATAGTTGCACCTGTAACGTCATTCAACCCAACGGAAGAAATGGTTCCTTGAGAACCAAATGGTCCGGCAACGTGATCCAATGGAATCTGCGTATATTGAGCTGTTGTATCTCCGTACGTCATCTCAGCATCGTACGGTTGTACTTCGAAGATGGATATGTCGTCTATTTTTAAGATGTACTCATCCGTCGAGTTGTTTCTCCAAGCGATGTAGACAGTTTGGTTTGAGTAACCAGCAATGTCTAAGTTTATAGATTGGTTTGTCCATGTAGTTGGCGCAGCGGCAACCGAATACAACGGTGCATTACCCAAAAATTCAGCAATCGTAGGTGTGGTTGTAGAAATACGCACTTCGTACCCATCTGGGAAGTTCGGGTCTTCCGCCATCTCATCCCAGCTAAGAATGTTATTCGCTGTGAGCGTAATACCCGGAGTTATGAGCCAGTCATCTGATTGTCCTGGTGGATCGTACCATGATGTACTCATTGCCACAGTATCTCCCGGGTTTGTGAAGAGGTCATCTGCTCCAATCCAGGCGTCCGTAAATTGGGATACGTTTGGATGTGTACTAACACTAAGGCCATCGTTATCAATGATCGTCCAAGTAGCGGGAATGCCATTGTTGAAGTTCTCTGAAAAGACTTGGCTGTATGATTCAGCGGCAAACGCAAGCCCCAAAAAGAGTAGTATTTTTTTCATCGATTTATATTGAATTTTAAGCTAAAAGTAGTTTAATTTTTTTCTGATTCCCCCAAAGTTTACCAATAAGAAGTTGCCATTGCAATAGTGAGTCTATCAAATACCCTGTCTTTGAAGTATCTACGGTTTAACTTGTAACAAAATTCGTTGAGATAATTTTGAAGGTACTTTCCTTTGATTTTATGAAAGGTTCCAAGGAGCGTTCTTTCGGCGTTGCTGATTGCAATATGTACCCATTTGAGGGTTGTTTTATTTGTGTTTTTGTCTGATTTTTCCGCAAGATGTACCTCTACAAAATTGGAGATGTCGACGTAACTCGTGCTTTTATCCGAAAAAATGATGGATGTTTCTTTAAAGCTTTCCGCTATAGTTTCATTGATCGTTTCAGCAGTATGATCGGAAAGCACTTTCATTTTAAAGTATCTGCACTGACGTTGTTTTTTCCCTGTTTCGATGTCTTCCAAAGGAGTCGATTCTGCCATAACAGCAACATTGAGTTGTCGCTGACTTCCTCGTCCACGTTTTAGTTTTACAAATTCGGAAGTAGCCTTTTCAAAATAGCCCTCGTCAAACTCCGACGCCCCCTCCAAATGGTAGAGGGCATACCGCTTTCCCATACCTTCACGTATTTTATGCATTAATCGCCATACCGTATCGTATTTGGGGTGATCCAACTGACGTTGTAATTCTGAAGCTGAGATAGTTTTCTTGCTGAAGGTCATAAAAGCCATTGCCAAATACCAGGTATGAAAAGATACTTTCGAACCCTCCATTATGCTTCCACTTCTTAATGTCGTTCTGAAATTACAACTGCTACACTGCCATTGCCATTTTGCTTGTAACCAATAGTGCTTTTCACATCCACACTGCTTGCACTTGACGCCTTGTGACTCCCGTTGCTCCTTAAAATGAGACTTACAGCTAGTCTCGTTCGGAAATTCCTCTAAAAATCGTAGTATGTTCATCTTGCTTTTTTATTCAAAGCAACAACGCTACATCGTAATCAATTTACGTTCTGGTATTTTCTGGGGGAATCAGAAATTTTTTCCAGAGGAAAAAGTTTAAACCGTAATTTTTCTCGGTTTTCGTGCTGTGTTTCGGTGAATTATCAACTTTTTTCGAAGTTAAAAACTGATCGGTTCGTCATTAATGACTTCTTTTCGAACGGGTCTTACCGGGTTGGTGAGCACACGTTTTTCGATCGGAGTAGTTTTTACTTTAACCTGCTGAAAGGAATCTACTCTTGCCTTCGCATCTGGAGACCCTGAGTCTGAAACTGAAGTATTTGCTGACGTTTCATTCGTTGTGCCACATCCAAACAGTAACAACCCGAATGCAAGCAGTACAACTGAAAATCTATTCTTTTTCATGGTATTTTACTTATTAAATGATGCCACCGCTTCCTCTACTGTTTTCTTTGCGTTTCCGATGAAGACCTCATCCTCATTGATTACAAACGGACGCTTGAGAAAGGTGTATTCTTCGAGCATGTATTTGCGGTAATCTGACTCCGAAAGTTCCATTTGGTTCAAGCCCATGGATCGATATTTCATTGCCTTTTTTGAGAACAGCGCTTCATATGAACCCACTTTTTCCTTAAGAAAATCAAGTGTTTCCGGGTCGATGTTGTTTGTTTTGATATCCTGAAGTTCTACGTCTGGCCCCGGGCCGATTTCTTTCAATATACGTTGATTTGTAGAACAACTTGATAGGTGATAAATTTTCTTCATTGTATTCCTTTAATTGCCTTGCATAAATTCGTCGTTTCGCTTTCTGTCTTCTTCGTTGGTTTCAACAGGTGGACAGCTATTTTTTCGTCTCTTTTGGAAGAGGTTCATCACCTTCACGTAGAACACCGCGGGCCAGTAGTTCGACGAGAACCATCGCAATGAAGGTTTGGCCTTGTTCCATTCATGGATTCCGAGAATGGGTGTTCTGCATCCCACGACCAAATTTGTTCCTCTTCTCAATTTAAAGCCAAAACCCAGATCGTAGTGAATCTGAGCCGCCAATGGTTTGTAGTAATACGCTTCTGTTCCGAATTGCGCAGAAAATTGATGGTAATCGGATTCCTGATCGTCGGTAATCAACCGATAATCAACGTTGGCGCCAAGGCCATTGTCAATGTAAAATCCATCGATCTTTTTAAAGTGTATCTCTTTGTGCGCGGTGATTCGGCCGTAGAGGTGACCGTTGTAGAATCGTCCGGCCTCTTCAGCTTCGGAAATCAGATTTCCGACAATGTCCCGATAATTCACCTTGATTGTCTCTTTTCCACCGAGGTACTTGAAGCCAATTCCCCAATCGAAATAGCTCAAAAAACCCTTTTTGGTAACATGAACGAGGCCCAATTCTCCAAAAAAGCCCGGACGTCCGGATGGGTCTAATAAGAAGTCGCCTCTGGATGAGGTTCCGTTGAATTCCCGGGTTTCGTTTTTCAGACGTGTAAACGTATACGTTGGACCCAGTTGAATTTGCCATCCTGTGTAGCTCAAATTCCGGAAATCTCGTTTACCGAATGCATCCTTTCTACTGTTCGGGGTAAAATCCCGTTGCCCAAATGAACAGGCGGTGCCTGCCAGTAATGCAATAATCCAGGCATGTTTCATAGTTGCTCTTTTATCGTATTCATCACTTCTTCCGACTCCCAACGGGCTTCAATATCGGGAATTTCCATGACCTTATTCATTATTTTGTCCTGTTCTTTACCTTTTTTCAGTGCATCGCTGTATCGGATTTCACTGAATGTTACCTGAGAATACAACGGTATCCAAAGGTCTGGGTAACGCTCTGAGAATTTTGCTTCTATTTTTTTTCGGAGCAAGAACTTCGGATCGGCGACATAATCACGCATTACATAGTAATTATGAAGGGATAGATCCTGCAGTGCATCACCATCTTGTTTTCGATCTCTACTATACTCTTCAAAAATCGTACCCCAATTTTCGCCATGTTTTTGCATCAGGTTCCACAGAACGGTACAATCCTCGAAACCCCCATTCATGCCTTGTCCATAAAACGGTACGGTAGCATGGGCTGCATCTCCCATCATTGCTACTTTGCCATGGTGCCATGGATAGGATCGCATAATCGCCAATGATGAAAGCGGGTGGTCTTCCCAGGCATCCGCAATGTTGGGCATCATTTCATAGAAATCAGGGAATGTCGTTTGGAAGAATTGATCCACTTCCTCTTTCGATTTCATTGCATTGAACGACTGCTTGTGACCGTCAAAAGGCATGAAAAGCGTGCAGGTGAAGGATCCGTCTTCATTCGCAAGTGCAATGAGCATAAAACGACCCCGCGGCCAAATGTGCAGTGCATTTTTATCGAGCTTGTAACTGCCATCTTCGTTTGCCGGAAGAAGGATTTCGCGGTAACCGTCTTCGATGTATAACTGGCTGAAGTTAAAGCGATCCAGTTTCTGCATTCCTTTGTAACGGACTGCCGAAAAAGCTCCATCGCAGGCGAAAACGACATCGGCCTGATCCTCAATCATAGAGCCATTTTCGAGGTTGAGAAGCGTTATTTTCCCAGACTCGAAATCCACATCTTCGCACTGGTGGTTGTAGAATATTTTCGCTCCTCCATTTTGCTCTGCAATATCCATCATTTTGGCATTCACGCCTCCTCGTGAGATGGAATAGATGGACTGCCCCTCCTTTCCATAAGGCTGGAAGGTCAATTCTCCCGAAGTACTGTGCATAATGCGTCCGTGCATGGGAATGGCCATCTTTCGAATTTCGTCTCCTACCCCAACGGTGTCCAATGCCTTCCAACCGCGATTTGAGAGCGCCAGATTGATGGATTTTCCGACTGAAATTTCCGCCTTTCGAATGTCCGATCTGCGTTCATAGATTCGTACTTTGTAACCCGCTTTGGCCAGGTAAACGGCCCATAGTGATCCAACGAGTCCGGCTCCGACAATTATTGCGTTTTTTTCGTTGCTCATCTGCGCTTCCAATTTCGTGAATAGTTTGTCTCAAAAAACGTACGATTCGCACGTTGCTGCATTTTCTTTTTGTGCATTCTGGCACTCATCCGCCAGAGAATAATTCCTCCTACCAAAACGGCTCCTGTTTGCAGCGCAATGGTGAGATACGCCTGCATTTCTGTAGCGGCTCCTGAATACTTCGCCAATACCAATTGTTGCACTGCAATATCGTTCATATCAACTGATTACTTCTTCCAGATACTGTCCAAAACGGTAACAATCCTCGTATGAGTTATACAAAGGTGCCGGAGCAATTCGAATGACGTTCGGTTCGCGCCAATCCGCAATCACTCCTTTTTCCGAGAGCTTATCGAAGAGTTCTTTACCCATACCATGTGCATGAATGGAAAGTTGTGCCCCTCGCTTGCTCTTGTCTTTTGGGGTCATAATTTCAAATGTGCAATCCGGGTTGCGGTTGGAGATGTCTTCAATGACAAACTCCAGATAAGCTGTAAGTTTATCTCGTTTTTCACCAATTCGATCCATTCCGGCTTCGTCGAAAATTTCGAGTGATGCGAGATGCGCAGCCATTCCCAGAACCGGAGCATTACTCAGCTGCCAACCTTCGGCTCCAAACATGGGTTTGAATCCCGGCTCCATTTGAAAGCGGGTTTGCTTGTCGTATCCCCACCAACCGGCAAAGCGCTTCAGGTCGGGACGGTTTGCGTGACGTTCGTGTACGAACATTCCTGAGACTCCTCCCGGGGAAGAATTCAGGTATTTGTATCCACACCAGGCAGCAAAATCCACATCCCAATCGTGCAAATTCAAGTTGATGTTGCCTGCGGCGTGAGCGAGATCAAACCCAACCGTTGCGCCCACAGCATGCCCTGCACGCGTAATCGACTCCATGTCGAACAACTGACCTGTGTAGTAATTCACTCCACCGATCATGATCATCGATAATTCATCTCTGTATTGCTCAATTGCCGCAAGAATGTCCTCTTCGCGAATCAATTCTTCCCCTTCTCTCGGAGCAATTTCGATCAAGTGCTCCTTTGGCGATAACCCATGAAACGTAATTTGCGATTCCAATGCATACTGATCACTGGGAAAGGCTTTCGCTTCGCACAAAATCTTATTTCGCTTTCCTTCGGGTTGATAAAAGGACACCATTAACAGGTGCAGATTAGTCGTGAGCGAGTGTGTAACGACTACTTCATGAGGAAGTCCTCCCACAACTTTTGCCGCCATTCCCGTTAGCTGCTCGTGATACGAATACCACGGACGTCTGGACATAAAGTGGCCGTGTACTCCATAAGTAGCCCAGTCGTCAAGCTCTTCGTTGATATATTCACGGACTTTTTTCGGCTGTAGCCCAAGTGAATTTCCTGAAAAATACACGACTTCCCCGTCATGAAATGTAGGGAAGAGGAACTTTCCCCTGAAGTGTGCAAGGGGATCGGCCTCATCCAATTTCCGGGCGAATGCTTCGCTGTTTTCGTACATGCTATACCGTCTATGCGCAGATTCCGGCCAAAGATAGCAATATACTTCCTTTGGAGGGACCTCTGAAGAGGCACTCATTTCCAGTTGATTGTAACGTGCTTCCTGTACGATTAACGGTTGAGTATATACTGAACGAGGAAAAACGTCGCAACTCCAACCGCAACGGCGATCACAATTTGAAGAATCTTTTGGTTGTTGTTGTTTTCCCGGTTTTTCATAACGTAGCGATAAATGTGTGATTGATACAAGGGGAAAGTAATTATTTCATCGATAAGTACCATTTTTTAATTGACGAATTGTTCTTACCGGTCAAAAAAGGAAGAAACCGTACTTTTGTTGAGCAAATTGACGTTATCCATGAAAATACCTGTGACCAGACAGCGTTCAGAATCATTGTTCAAGACAGCGCTCACCTATTTTCCCGGAGGTGTAAATTCTCCCGTTCGGGCATTTCGATCAGTGGAAGGATCGCCTCTGTTTATGAAGCGGGGTGATGGCTGCTATGTGTGGGATGAGGACGACAATCGTTTCATCGATTTCTGTTGCAGTTGGGGACCGTTGATTTTGGGACATAACCACCCGTCTATTTATGCACGCGTGATGGACGCTATGAGCAATGGGTCGAGCTTCGGTACGCCCACCGCTTTGGAAAATGAACTTGCCGAATTGATTTTGAGCCGAAACCCGTTCATTGATAAAATTCGTTTCGTGAGTTCTGGAACCGAAGCCGTGATGTCTGCATTGCGATTAGCAAGAGGATTTACCGGACGAAACAAAGTCGTGAAATTTGAAGGATGCTATCACGGTCATGTCGATTCAATGTTGGTTAAGGCGGGAAGCGGGCTGGCTACGTTCGGAACCTCATCAAGTGCAGGTGTTCCGGAAAGTTACGCAAGCGAAACGATTGTACTTCCCTTGAACGACGAAACGTCGTTGCGCGATTGTTTTGAGCGCTACGGAGAAGACATTGCCTGCGTGATCATCGAGCCGATTCCGGCGAATAACGGATTGTTGTTGCAAGATGCCTCGTTTCTGAAAAGCCTTCGAGAAATCTGTACAGATTCCGGGGCGTTGCTCTTCTTTGATGAAGTGATCTCCGGTTTTCGGGTAGGATTCAACGGTGCGGCCGAGTACTTCGGGATTCAACCCGACCTTATTACTTATGGAAAAATTCTCGGTGGGGGGCTTCCCGTAGGAGCATACGGTGCTCGTGAGGAAGTCATGAACTGCGTTGCACCAGACGGTCCGGTGTATCAAGCAGGAACGCTATCGGGAAATCCGGTGGCGATGGCCGCTGGAATTGCTCAGCTAACAGAGTGTGCGAAGGACGGATTTTACGAGGATCAGCAGCGACGAACCGAGTTGTTTGTTGGGGCCATCAACTCACATTCGCGTGAAAAAGGGTACAACTTTGAATTGGTCACGATTGGCTCGATATTCTGGCTTTCATTCGATGGTAAAAAGCGTATTCAGCGTGCCGATCAAATCGATTCAGACATGTCCGCATTTTCTGCGTTGTTCAGCGCGCTATTGAGCCGTGGTATTTACCTGGGACCAAGTGGATATGAAGTTGGATTTATCTCAAATGCACACACTGAGGAAGTCCTTTCCCATGCCATACAGGCATTTTGTGAATCGCTCGACGAGATTTTTGCCTGACTTTATTGCTCGCAGGCTTCTTTTAGTTTGAGCATATCCCTGCCCCCCATGGTTTGGAAATTGGCACAGGCTTCTTCTTGTTCGGTCTTCAGTTTCTTGATCTTATCCGCCTGCTCCGAGGTAATCTCCTCATCAAAAATCCTGGCCGTTTCCGCGTCGAGCTTTTTTCCTGCTTCCATACACGCGCAAAACTGATTCTCCTCTGAAGAACATGCGGAAAGAAGTGCAACAAAACCTAAAAACCATCCTTTTCTCATGAGCCGAAAGTAACAAAAAACACCTCTTCTCATCCTGATGCGGCAGGCGACTTTATGCGTTTGTGACATTTTCACTATTCGTGAATATCTTGCTGCACGTTGCGCACTGCCTTTTTCTCCTCTTTGATCACCACTTTTGCCGGAGTTCCTTCGGCCTGATAATACACTTTTGCTTTCTCTTCCGCCTCAGCTCCTGTATACACTTCTTCTGTGATCTCTCCGTTTTCCTCCTTGCGGATCACCAGGCGTTTTTCTTCGCCATCAACCGTATATTCCACCTCTTTCCGCTCCTGATTCAGCTCCGATTGTGGGTCCATTTCGGCCAATTTCTTCTCCGCCTCTTCTCCCGTAAATACCTCTTCGGTCACTTCTCCGTTGGAAGTTGTGATAAGGGTCATCGTTTTTAGACCATTCTTTTCTTCTACGCGAACTTCCCTCTTGATTTCCTGAAGAATTTCCTTCCCTTCTGTTTTTGTTGGGTTATTGTTCTGTCCTGTAACTATCGTTCCCAAACAGCAGAACATGGCAACTCCTGTCATTGTTAATCGTGATGTTTTCATAATTGTCTTTTTGAACGTCGAAAGATTAGCGATTCTCGTAAATATACAGCATTTTCCAGTTAAGTCAGTAAACCCCAAATACTTCGCGGCTCCGGGAATTTGTACATTTATCCAAAATTGAACGAATGTCAAAACTCCCCGATGTAGGCACAACCATTTTTACCGTAATGTCTCAACTTGCGAATGAGACTGGAGCCATCAATCTTTCGCAGGGATTTCCAAATTTCCCAATCGATCCGAAGCTCGAAGAAATTCTTGCCGAAACCGCGCATTCAGATGTGCATCAATATCGACCGATGGGCGGAGATCCGGTCTTGTTGGAAAAGATTTCACGTCTGATTCAACAACAATACAGGCAAACGCTCCCGACCGATGAAATATTGGTAACTGCTGGCGCTACTCAGGGAATTTTTACGATTCTTCAAGCCCTGATCTATGCAGGAGACGAAGTTGTGGTACTCGATCCTTCATACGATTGTTATGACCCTTCCGTTCGACTCGCCGGAGGGAAAGCAACACATGTTCCGCTTCGTCCGGACGGCTTGCCCGATTGGCCAACCATTCGACGGTCAATTAGCGATCAAACACGGATGTTGATCATCAACAATCCACACAACCCAACCGGCCGCGTTTGGAGCGCAGAGGATATGAACAAACTTGTACAACTGATGTCCGATTTTCCGCAGTTGCTGCTACTGTCAGATGAGGTATATGAATTCATCACATTCTCGGAGGAATTTGCCTCTGCACGTTCCCTCGATGGCATTCAGGACAGAATTATCATCGTTTCGTCCTTCGGAAAAACCTTTCACATCACGGGTTGGAAAATGGGTTATCTAACCGCCCCTATTCACCTCATGGAGGAAATCAAGAAAGTGCATCAATTCAATGTATTCTGCGTAAATAGTGTTGCGCAGGCAACCTTATCTTCTTATTTGGATCACGTCGACGTGAGTACCCTCGCCGATTTCTACCGTCAGAAAAGAGATACTTTTCGCCGGTTGTTGGAAACATCCCGATTTGAACTTCTGCCTTGTGAAGGCACGTATTTTCAATCTGTTTCGTATGCGACGATTTCAACTCTTCCCGCTACGGAATTTTGCGTTGAACTGACCCGCGAACACGGCGTGGCAGCCATCCCGATTTCGGTGTTCAATCAGGATGGTAATGATAACAAATTGATTCGATTCTGTTTTGCGAAAGACGATGAAACATTGATTCAAGCAACTGAAAAGCTATGCAAGATTTAAAAATCACATTGGTTCAGGCAGACCAGGCCTGGGAAGATCGAGAAGAAAACTTCAAACGATACGATGCACTTCTGAAAAATCAGGATTCCGACCTGTTTGTTCTTCCCGAAATGTTCCAAACCGGATTTAGCATGAACACGAGCCTTTGTGAGCGCATGAATGGCATTTCGATTCAATGGTTGAGAGAAAGGGCGGCCATGTACAATGCGGCCTTCTACACATCGCTGATGATTGAGGAGAACGGCGCGCATTTCAACCGAGGCGTATTCGTTCATCCGGATGGGACCATCCATAGCTACGATAAACGAAAATGTTTCCGTCTGGCCGGGGAAGACAAACATTTCACTTCCGGGAAATCCGCGACCATCGTAGAGTTCCGTGGATGGAAGTTTCAACTTCAGATTTGCTATGATCTTCGGTTTCCAAAAATCGTACAGAATGAAATCGTTGACGGTGATCCGATCTACGACATTATTCTCTATGTTGCCAATTGGCCCGCAAAGCGAATCGCTCACTGGGACGCCCTACTAAAAGCACGTGCAATCGAAAATCAATCGTACGTAGTAGGTGTGAACCGCATTGGAACGGACGGAAACGGGTTTGAATACAACGGACATAGTACCCTCATCGATGCGATGGGTGAAATAAATGACCTTCTTCCCAACCAATCACTGGCAAAAACCGTTGTAATTCATTGCAATGAAATCACGAAGATTCGAGAAAGGTTGCCATTTTTGAGTGATCTGTAGGTTTTATTTACTCACGATGACACCGTAACTAGCGTGATTCATTTATATTTGTTTACCAATAAATAAAATTTTATAATGAAAAAATTCTACCTAAGTATCCTCGCTTTAGGCTCTATCACCTTCAGCGTCAATGGACAAGTAAAGTCGCATGTGGTGAATTCACCCCTGTTGAGTGCGCATCACGAACTTACGGCTCAAGACAACTCTGTTGTTCTTGCACCGATGGTTCAGTTCGTTTTCCCTAAGGCCGCGGGAGACATTATTTTCTCGGATGATTTCGCAACCGGAATTAGTGCGTGGACAGCTTCTGGCCTAAACGGAAATATCTGGGCTCATGATACGGACGGACCAAACGGACAATATTCCAGTGCAGCCACTCAGACAATTAATTCGACCACGTCCGCAGACGGGTTTGCAATGTTCGATGCGGACTTAAATAATCCGGGGAGTGCTCCCTTCATAAACTGGGTCGGTTCACTTGAATCTCCGGCGATGGATTTGACAGGGCTTGCAAACGTTATCATTACATTTGAACAATGCTACAGAACATGCTGTACGAGCACTTTCTATCCAAAAGTTGAAGTTTCTGATGACGATTTCGCAACAATGACCGAGTTTGATGTTTCCATTCCAGGAATTTTCGCAAATGACGTTTCACCTACCTATACAACGAAACTGAACCTTTCGGATTTCTTAGCTGGGGCGTCAACCCCTGCAAACGTTAAGTTTCGATTTACGTGGGATGGTGCAGCAGGAGACAGCCACTACTACTGGCAGGTTGATGACGTTGTTGTGTTTGAAAGTTACGACAACGACATAACTGCACTTTCCAATATCATGGTGAGCGGTACGTTGGAAATCCCATACTACAATGTGGCTCTTTCCCAGCTTACCGACATTTCTTTCTCCGGGCAAGTTCGTAACGACGGAGGAATGTCTTCAACAAATGTTGTACTTGATGTAAACGTTGACAACGGAGGAGGTACATTCTCTTCTACGGGTGTTACCGTTCCGGCAACAGCTATTGATTCATTGGTGACGACCACGTTCCTTCCGGGAGCTACGGGTCCACTTACGTACAATGTTTCGTATGATTACAGCATGACTGAAACGGACCCGATTCCATCGGATAACTCATTAACTGATGCATTTGACATTACAGTTGACGAGTACAGTGTACACAACGATGATCCAACAGGGTCTATCGGTGCCCTTTCAGGTGAAGCGGGTCAGCCGCTAAAAATTGGAAACATAATGGAGATTATGGCGGATGATCGAATCGGAGCTGTATATGTTCGCCCAAATAACGAAGCTTCGAACGTAGGTCAGGATATTTACGCTGAAATTTACTATTGGGATGGCGTTGCTCAGGATTATGTCTTCCTCCAGACAACAGAAACTATTACAATCTCAGCTACAAATAACGGACAGCGTATTGAGCTTCCAATGGCAGTTCCTGTAAACGTAGTAGCAGGAGACGAACTTCTTGTTGTTGCATGTCACTACGGTAATCCAATAGAAAACGTTCGTTTTGCACTTGCACAGGAAGTTGAAGTTGGTATCGTTGCTGGATACGATGCTACTGGTGACCTATTCGGATTGGTTAACCCACGTGCGGTAATGGTAGGATTGAAATTCGATCCGACCGCTTCGATCGATGTGGCTGAAGATCTTTTCGGAATCAACGTTCACCCGAACCCGGCAGACGACAAATTCCTTGTTACTTACAACACATCGGATGTATCGGAAGTTACCCTTACTTTGACGGATTTGACAGGCAAGGAGATTTCTTCACGCGTTGAGTCTGGACAGAGCGGAGCTTACCAGGTAAGTGTTGACGTAGCTGATCTAAACGCAGGAGTATACCTCGTTACTATTGACAACGGAATTTCTACCGTTACAAAACGAGTAATCGTTAAATAACGAATTTCCCGTATAGATGAAAGGGGTCGGATTTTCCGATCCCTTTTTTTGTGGTAACCCCTGCTAATCCTCCTTTTTTCTCGATATTTGCGGAAAACAAAAGAGAACATGTCCAAAGTTGTTACCCTTCACGAGTTCATCATGAATCGTCAGGCAGATTTTCCCTACGCAAGTGGAGAACTTTCACGTCTGCTCAACGACATCGCCATCGCCTCGAAAATCGTGAGCAAGGACGTGCGCCGTGCCGGGCTTCTGGAGAATATTCTCGGAGCACAGGGAAGCACGAATGTTCAGGGGGAGGAACAACAAAAACTGGACGTGATCGCGGACAACCAGTTCATCAACATGTTTAAGGTTGGAGGAGAAGTTTGCGGCATAGCATCGGAAGAAAATGATGATTTTATGCCTTTCGAATCCGATTTTTCTCGTCAGGGAAAATACGTTGTACTGTTTGATCCGCTGGATGGATCATCCAATATTGATGTGAATGTTTCCATCGGGACGATTTTCTCGATCTACCGCCGTGTCAGTGATTTGGGCACCAAAGCAACGCTCGACGACATGTTGCAAGCCGGAACAGAACAAGTTGCTGCGGGCTATGTACTGTACGGATCATCAACCATGATGGTATACACCACTGGAAAAGGTGTAAATGGTTTTACCCTCGATCCGTACATTGGTGAATTTTGCCTTTCCCATCCGGATATGAAAATGCCGGAGATGGGTCGAATTTATGCCATGAACGAGGGCAACGTAAACATCTGCGATGCCGGAATCAAGGAGTACATCGGAACCAAGTGCCAGCAAATTCCGGAGGGAGCGAAGCGCCCGTACTCGGGACGTTACATTGGTTCGTTGGTAGCTGATTTTCACCGAAACCTTATCAAGGGAGGAATTTACATTTATCCGGCAACTACCGTTGATCCGGAAGGGAAGCTCCGCCTGTTGTATGAGTGTAACCCACTTGCCTTCATCGCAGAGCAAGCCGGAGGAATCGCCTCCACAGGCAAAGAACGTATTTTGAACATTAAACCCGAGCGCCTGCACCAACGCGTACCCCTCTTCATTGGCTCCAAGCAAATGGTCGAGCAGGCCCTCGCTTGCCTATAAATGAATCTGAACGACTTTCTGCAACGATTTTCCGGGTTAACACCGGTAAGTGCAACGGCCAATGAACTGCAACTCATTGGACCGAAAATTCGCTGGAAGGGCTTGGTGGGTTCGTCGCGTTCCATCTGCTCATCGGTTGTCGCAAAACAAACTCCCGGAAACCATGTTTTCCTGCTCGAGGACAAAGAACAAGCCGCCTATTTCCTGAATGATCTTCAGGGGTTATACCCCAAAAGTAAGCACGTGCTGTTCTACCCCTCATCATACCGAGTGCCTTATGAACAGGAAAAAACTGACAATGCCAATGTGGTTGCACGAGCAGGGGTTCTTGAAAAAGTTAGTGATCAGCGCAATACGTGGATTGTAACCTATCCCGAGGCATTATTTGAAAAAATCCCATCTCGGAAACAACTGTCGAAAAACACATTCAAAGTTGAAAAAGGAAAAAACTACTCCATCGACTTTATGAATGAAACGCTACTCGAATTGGGCTTTGACCGGGTTGACTTCGTCTACGAACCCGGACAATTTTCCATTCGTGGAGGAATCGTGGATGTATTTTCGTTTGGCAACGATTTGCCCTATCGCATTGAATTTTTTGGAGACGAAGCAGAAAGCATTCGATCCTTTGATGCGAGTTCACAATTGTCGGTAGCTGAACACAAATTCTTCACCATCGTTCCCGACGTTCGCGGAAGTGTGATGCTTGAAGAAAACGTTCCCTTCTTCACCTTCATTGGTGCCGAAAGTACACTATGGATTGCCTCATATGATCAATGCAAAGCTACCATCCAAAAAGAGTACGATAAAGCCGTTCGCATCTACGATCAACTCGACACGACGCTGACTCCATCACTTCCTTCGGAGCTCTTTCTTCACCCTTCGGAATTTGAATCCGCTGTATCGGAAGCTTCCGTTATCGAATTTGGAAACGACACACACTTTACAGAAGCGTTGAGTTTTTCTTTTGACTTCAAACCTCAGCCCAGCTTCAATAAAAACTTCGAACTGCTCACTTCCGATTTGACCGAACGCAAGAAGGAAGGGAGATCCGTTATGATCTTTTCAAATCAAACGAAACAGATCGATCGACTGGAGCAAATTTTCACGGACATCGGACAGGAAAATCTGTTTGAGCCGATGCATTTTGCCCTTCACGAGGGATTCATCAGCGATGCGTGCAACGTCGTTTGCTACACGGATCATCAAATTTTCGAACGCTACCACCGTTTCCGTTTAAAAGAAGGATTCAGACAGGCCAAACAGGCGCTGACACTCAAGGAGCTTTACAATCTTCAAAGCGGCGATTACGTTACGCACATTGATCATGGTGTCGGGAAATTTTCCGGACTCGAAACGATCCAGGTAAACGGAAAACCTCAGGAGGCCATTCGGCTTTTGTACCGCGACAACGACGTTTTGTATGTCGGCATTCACTCGCTTCACCGCATTTCGAAATTCACCGGAAAGGATGGAGCCGTTCCCAAAATCAACAAGCTGGGATCGGCTGCATGGTCGAACCTGAAAAAGAAGACGAAGAAGAAAATCAAGGAAATCGCCTTTGATCTCATTCAGCTGTATGCAAAGCGAAAGAGTCAACCCGGATTTTCATTCTCTCCCGACTCTTACTTGCAAAACGAGCTGGAGGCTTCGTTCATGTACGAAGACACACCGGATCAGTTGAAAGCGACCGTAGCCGTAAAAGAGGACATGGAATCGTCAACACCGATGGATCGACTGATTTGTGGAGACGTTGGATTTGGAAAAACGGAAATTGCCATTCGCGCGGCATTCAAAGCGGTAGCTGACAGCAAACAAGTGGCTGTGTTGGTGCCGACGACAATTCTTTCCATGCAGCATCACCGCAGTTTTAAAGAACGACTGGAGGGGTTTCCGTGCAACATTGAATACATCAACCGATTCAAAAGTCAGAAGAGCATCACCGAAACGCTGAAGCGATTGGAGAAGGGGGAAATTGACATTCTGGTAGGAACACACGCCCTCGCCGGGAAAAAAGTGAAGTTCAAAGACCTCGGACTGATCATCATTGATGAAGAACAAAAGTTTGGTGTTTCGGTTAAAGACAAATTGAAGACGCTCCGTGCGACCGTAGACACCTTGACTTTAACCGCGACTCCCATTCCGAGAACACTCCAATTCTCGTTGATGGGCGCGCGTGATTTGAGTATCATCAACACGCCTCCGCCCAACCGTCAACCTGTACTCACGGAGGTAATCCCATTCGATGAAGAGGCCATCCGCGATGCTGTTAGTTATGAAGTGAGCCGTGGCGGGCAGGTTTTCTTTGTGCACAACCGCCTTCAAAACATCAAGGAAGTCGCTGGCATGATCCAACGCCTGTGTCCGGGTGTGCGCGTTGGAATCGGGCATGGTCGTATGGAAGGAAAGGATCTCGAAAAGGTAATGATGGATTTTATCAATCACGAATACGATGTTCTCCTTGCCACTACGATTGTTGAATCGGGAATCGACATCCCGAATTCGAATACCATTCTGATCAACGGCGCTCACAATTTTGGAATTAGCGATTTGCACCAACTTCGCGGTCGTGTAGGAAGATCGAATCGAAAAGGATTCTGCTACCTCATTGCTCCACCGCAGAGCACGTTGACAACGGAGGCCCGGAAGCGATTGGAAGCACTCGTGCAGTTCTCAGATTTAGGTTCCGGGTTCAACATCGCCATGAAAGACCTCGATATTCGCGGAGCCGGAAATCTGCTCGGTGGAGAACAAAGTGGTTTTATTGCGGATATCGGTTTCGACATGTATCAGAAAATTCTGAATGAAGCCATTGAGGAATTGCGGGAGTCATCTTTCAAGGAACTTTTCGCTGAACGCAATTCCGATCAATTTTCATCCTTCGTGCGAGATTGCGTATTGGAAACCGATCTTGAAATCAGAATTCCGGATGATTACGTTAATAATGTTGCTGAACGATTGAGCCTGTATCAGGATCTCGACAGCGTGAAAAACGAAGAAGAACTGAACACCTTTGTTTGTCAACTCGAAGACCGCTTCGGTCCCATACCGGATCCCGTTCCTGAATTGCTTCGATCGTTTAAATTACGATGGTTGGCTCAGGAACTCGGCATCGAAAAACTCGTGTTAAAATCGAACAAAATGATCGGATACTTCGTGAATAATTCCAACTCGTCCTTCTACGAGTCCCTTGTGTTCACCAAGGTGTTGGATTACATGCAGAAGAATCCAACCGCCGCAAAGTTGAGCGAAAAGAACGACCGCTTGCGCATCATTTATGACGATGTGAAAACACTCAGCGACGCCCACGATCAACTCGATCGCATTCTGAGAATTGATTAAGCGAACGATGGCAAGTTGTGTATTAATACAACGTCTTTCTCGCACGGCATTGATTCTTGCCTCTATAACGACGGCCCTTATTCTCATGGGGATCTTTCTGTAAAACGCTTGCTCTAGGTAGATTTATTCTACCTTTGAACCATGGCTCAAAAGAAGCGGGCAGTTGTTTCTGTAACGAACGATTTGTACACCGATCAGCGCGTGCACAAAGTGTGCCTGTTTCTCCTGGATCAGGGCTACGATGTCCTTTTAATCGGTCGAAAACGAAGATCAAGTATTCCGTTACCTGAGCGGCCTTATCAAACCAAACGCATTCGATTGTTGTTTGAGAAGGGAGCGCTGTTTTATGCCTTTTTCAATGTGCGATTGTTCTTTCGCCTGCTTTTTACCCGTGCCGATGTTCTGGTTTCCAATGACCTTGACACACTCCCTGCCAATTACAGCGCGTCACGATTCAAACGTGGCGTTCGACTCGTTTACGATTCGCACGAGTACTTTACCGGAGTGCCCGAGTTGGTATCGAGGCCGAAGGTTCAAAAAATATGGCTGTACATCGAGCGCAACATATTCCCTAAACTGAAATCTGTTTACACCGTCAATCAGTCAATTGCGGATATCTATGAGAAAAAGTACCGTGTTCCTGTAAAGATCGTTCGTAACATTTCTCCCAAACAGATTCAATCGGAAATTGCCTCGAAAGCCGAGTTGGATATTCCGGAGAACGTGCCTTTGATCATCATTCAGGGCGTCGGGATCAACATTCAGCGTGGAGCAGAGGAAGCC
>JAURNA010000277.1 GCA_030830385.1 Crocinitomicaceae bacterium
CGCCAAAGCAGACAAAAATGACTTCCGAAAAGGAATGAATCTGGGTGCAGACGACTACCTGACGAAACCTTTCGACGATACCGACCTTCTCGATGTCATCGAAGTACGCTTACAAAAACTCAATCGACTTAGGAAAGACTTTGGGTATGACCTCAAAGGATACGACGATTTTGTCGATGCAGCCAGCCAATCCGGGAATTTGGATGATCTCGTTTCCAAACGGGAACCCAGGGATTTCAGGCGCAAGGAAATCGTATACCGATCCGGAGACCACGCAGCGTTTATTTACTTGCTGACATCGGGAAAACTCAAATCGTTCACGGAAGACTCCCACGGAAAGGAGTACATTACGGAACTGATTTCCGAAGGTGATTATTTCGGCTACAACGACGTTTTGATGCAATCGGAGCGAACAGAGAACATCGGAGTACTGGAAGACGCAGAAATCATCCAGATTCCAAAAGAAGAGTTCGAAAAACTCCTCCTCCAGAACAAAGACGTTTCGTCTCGTTTCATCCGTCTGCTGGCAGGTAACATCAAGGAAAAAGAAGATCGCTTGCTTCGCCTGGCATTTCAATCGGTACGCATGCGCGTACGCGACGCGCTATTGATGCTGAGGGACAAGTTTAAAAAAGAAGACAGCGACTACCTTACGATGTCGATCGCTCGTGACGATTTAGCGGCAATCGTTGGAACTTCCAGCGAAACGATTATTCGAACACTGTCTGACTTTAAATCGGAAGGATTGATCGAAGTTCAACGCAGCCAAATTTCGATTACGAACGAAGCCGGTCTGGAAAATCTTCGTTTTTAACTGATTAAAATCATAATCTTAGACGATTATCGTCATTTTCATTGCTCACGGATTTCTGTAAATTTGCCGCATGAAATTTGTTATCCCTGTTGATTTGTCCAACGAATCAAGCGAAGTGTTACTTCATACTGCCAAGAACATGAAAAATTCCGGATGCGAAATTGTCTTATTTCATACAGTTGAACCTTCTGCAATTGGCTCAGCATCAATGATTAATTTATCCGACATTATCATGGAAGAACTCGAAAAATCCCTTTCGAATCTGAAGCAGGAAATTGAAAGCGTTCTTTCGAGTACGGAAACGGTTAAAACCATTATTAAAAACGGAGTTTTTGAGTACATGTTGGTCAATGTTACGGAAAATGAACATCCCGACCTCATTCTATTCCTCAGTAAAAATCGCAAGAGCCCAGAGAAGCTTTTGTCGCGGAAGCATGCACTTCAAATATTAGGAAAAATACATCAGCCTTTTATCATATTGCCTCCGAAACAACAATTATGGCCTGTACGAAACATCGGTCTTGCCATCGACGCCCGTGAAGAACCTTCGAAGGTCACCATGGATTCTTTGAAAAAGATCTCGACATTCTTTGGCGCGGAACTCAAACCATTTCATATTGACACACTCGGAGGGGTCACCCCCGACTACTATCGAAACGAATCTACTGCTGTTGAGACAGACGCTGAGTTCGAACCTAATGTTCTCATGGGAATCTCAAATTGGTGCGATAACCAGAACATCGACCTGCTAACAATTGTGACGCAACCGAAGAATTTTCTCGAAAAACTTTTTAAATTGAGCATTACAAAAGAACTGATCCAAAAAGGTGAACGGCCTATTTTGGTGATGACCCAATAAAAATAGTATGAATGTTCTCTTGACCACGGATTTTTCGTTTACGTCTGAACACGCCATGGAATTCGCCATGGAATTATTCGACCCGAAAGAGACACACTACACCCTTCTTCACGTTGTTCACATCCCCCACGCAGGAATGGTCCTTACCAAAACATTGGCGAAAGAAGTCAGCGACCACGCCCATCGAAAGCTTAATGATCTTAAACAACACCTGAAGAATCGTCACCCGGAAATTTCACTGGAAATTACCGCAGAAATTGGTGTTTTCAAGTCAACTGTCGCCCGATGGGTGGAAAACCACGATATTCATTTTTTGGTAATGGGAACGAATGGAACTTCAGGAATTTTCGAAAAACTAATTGGAAGTCATACCCGTGAAGTTGTCGATTACATTTCGGTACCAACGCTCGTTATCCCGATGACGGCGCCTATCCAGAAGGAATCCCGAATTCTCATGGCTGTTTCAGATTTGGATTTCAAAGACAGAGATACAATTCATACATACTTTGGCGGACTTCGCACCGAAAACACATCGATTTGTATTTACACCATCAGCGATCAGAACGTTGAATTCCGATCCGATTCCGATTATGTGGAAATACTGCCTGAATCGCTTCGATCACACGTAACCCGTGTGGTTGAAAAACGCAGTGAAAACCTCCTGCAGGAAGATCAACTCCTCACATTTGCCGAAGAAAACAACCACAACCTCATAGCCATATTTCCTCAATCCAGGAATTGGTTCCAGAAGTTGCTTCGCCGAAGTGTAACGCTAGGCGCACTGAAAAACAGCACCATCCCCTTATTGATCATTCGCTAGCATCATGAATCTGCGCGTTGTATCCCTACTTGGTTTGGGTAATGTGGGACAAATGATCGGACAACTGCTGCTGCATTGCTCTCCCTCCCACTACATCATCAATGTTGTTGATCCATCCGGGGAAATTGATGGAACATACCTCGACCTCTCCCATTCCACCGCATTGTATCCGGGAAAATCAGTAGAACTCAACAACATGGATTTACTCGGGGAATCTGATATTATCTTTCACTGCGCGGGCTCAGGAGTACCGTCTCACGGGGATCGTTTGAGCATTGCCCGAGAGAACACGGAACTGGCTGAGACAATCTTTAAACCCATCTCATGGAAGTCAACTGCAATTGTAATTGTGGTTTCCAATCCAGTGGATATCATCACGTACACTGTACAAAGAGCCACCGGACTGCCGGAAAGTCAAATCATAGGTACCGGAACTTTTTTGGACAGCATTCGTTTGGATGCAAGCATGAATCAAAACTCCCGATCAAACGATATTTATAAGAACGTGGTCATTGGAGAGCACGGTTCATCGATGGTACACGCTCGTTCACTTTCGACCATAAACGGGAAGAAATTAGATGAAAATGTAGATTCAAAATGGATCGACGCTTGTTTGGATCAGACAATTCACGCGGCAAAAACGATCAAGAAAACACAGGGGGCCACCTATCACGCCGTTTCTGCCTGTGCAATACGTCTTTTTCAATGCATCGAAAAGAACGCGGGAGAAGTCATTCCGGTGAGCAGGGTATTAACCGATGAACACCAACTAAATCTGGGCTGTAAACCCATAGCGCTCAGCCTTCCGTGTAGCATCGGGACCAATGGAGCCACCCCAACATCACTGAGTTTGACAGAAGAGGAACTCGTACAATTGAAGAAATCTGCTCACGTCATTGAGACGGTTCAATACGGCGAATAGAAATGATCCGCAAAAACCAAAACTTGTTTTGTCGGGATGAGAGGAGAAAAAGCACCGCTTTTGAAGACGGAGCGGAAGCGAACGGAAATCCTCCATCCGGTAGACAAAAAAGCCCGGCAAAAACCAAAACTTGTTTTGTCGGGATCAGAGGAGAAAAAGCACCGCTTTTGAAGACGGAGCGGAAGCGAACGGAAATCCTCCATCCGGTAGACAAAA
>JAURNA010000278.1 GCA_030830385.1 Crocinitomicaceae bacterium
AAACTGCCCGTGGAAATCACCCGAAAGTTTGTACACGTGGGCACCGGATTGATTTGTCTGTCATTTCCGATATACCTGGGATCACATTGGTCGGTTCTGATTCTAACACTGTTATTCATACTGATTCTTGCGGTGACACAGAAGAAAAAATGGCTTCCGTCGATCAATGCTGTAAACCGAAAAACGAATGGCTCTTTTCTCTTCCCTGTTGTCATCTATACCTCCTGGTGGGCCTACTCAGTTTTAGGTTGGGGAGATATGGATGGTAACGGTCTCAACGAGCATTTTCATGGTACAAACTGGCACAATGGTCCCCAGCTGTATTTCTTCCTTCCCATATTGATCCTGTCAATCTCCGATCCAAGTGCCGCACTCGTTGGCAAACAATTCCGGTTGGGGAAATACAAGATTTTCGGATGCACGAAAACACTCATTGGCTCTTTCGCCTTTCTGCTTACCTCGTTCGGACTTTCTCTTTTCTTTCTGATCCCTCATACAGAATCGATTTCGAACGCCATCATGATTGCACTTGTGATTGGAGTTTCGACTACGCTCGCCGAGGCATTCAGCCAAAAGGGGTTTGACAACTTATTCATTCCTTCCACCACAGTGCTGGTGCTTTATTTGTTCAATAATTCCCTGCTATTATGATAACCCAAATGGTTTCCGTAGAAGAATTCAACGCAATCGGTGAATCGATCACAAAAGAACGAGGTCTCAAATCGCCTTTACCTTCCATCAATCAACGTGTTTCTATTCAATTGTTCGCACATTGCATCGGCGACGATAAAGCGCGTGTAGCAGCCTTCGCCCGGGAAAAAACAGGATATTTGGGCTGGTACGCCTCCTCTGAAAACTCCGGGCTTTCCACCTCTGTTCTGAATGCGGCCTGCGACTGGCTCAAAGCCAATGGATGCACAACGGCTCACGGACCCATCAACGGATCAACCTGGGGCGACTATCGTTTCAATCTGGATTCTGAGACACCCCTCTTCCCGGGTGAGCCCGTTCAGCCAATATACTTTATTGCTCAATGGGAAAATGCAGGATTTCAGAAAGATTTGACCTACGAAACGACCATCGTACATGATCTCCCCAAGGAACCTCTGACCTTGCATTTCGTCAATCAGCACCTTGATCAATTCGGTGCACGAGCAGACTATTTCCCACAAGAAATCGGTGAAGAACTGAGCAAGCAACTGTACGATTTCTACCATCTTTGCTTCCAGTACAATCCCTTGTTCGAAGCCATCAGTTTCGAGCGATACAAGGCCATAACCGAAAAGGCATCAACGATATTGGACTATGACTGTTCTTATCTGTTGGAAGATTCTGAAAGCAATCCAATTGGTGTATTTCTTGCCTATCGGGATGTGTATGCTCATCTGAGGGAAGATGAAGAGAGCATTCTGTTCTTGAAAACAATTGCTGTACACCCCGACTGGCAGAACAAATTCATCGGGCAAATGATGATTGGTCTGACATTACTGCAATCCAAAGAAGTTGGGTACGATCAATCTGTGTTCTCAATGATGTTCAGTAAGAACCTATCGGCGATCAAGGGAAAATCAAATTTCGGTTCAACGGTATTGAGAAAATATGCGCTATACACCAAACAACTGTGAATATGCATCCTGTTTTCAATGATATCACCCATGCGCTGGAACACTACAAAGATCGAACGGCAATCATCGATAAAAACGGACGGTCATATAGCTACGCGGAATTGAAGTCTTACATCACCGGAACACGCGCTGAACTCAAGGCGCATGGAGTTCGAAAAGGTTCAAAAGTACTTGTGTTCGTTCCGATGAGTATGGAATTATACGCCATTCTCGAAGCCATTTTTTCTCTCGGAGCCACAGCCATTTTTCTGGACCCCTGGATGAAAGGCAAGAAAATGGGCCAGGTAATCAAACACGTGAAACCCGACCTCTTTGTTGTCACCAAACGAATCGCAAAATTGGCGTGGTTGCTACCTGCCACCTGGCGCTTGAAAAAATGGTCTTTCACTACGTTAAATGGCAATGCCGACGAATGGATCATTGAAGATGTTTCCGACGACGACAACGCGCTTATCACCTTCACCAGCGGAACAAGTGGAGCGCCGAAAGGAGCGAATCGAACCTTTGCTTTTTTGCTTGCGCAATCCGAATCGTTGAAGGATCACCTACAAGGAAACCCGGAAGAACCCAGTGTTGACTTTACCAATTTCCCCATCGTCGGCCTAGCTGATTTCGCACTTGGAAATACCGTTGTGGTGCCCGGGATCAATTTAATGAAAATTCACCAGACCAACCCCGAGGCACTCATTGATTGCATTCATGAAACAGCGGTTACACGAATTATCGTCTCACCTTCTCTTTTGAGCAAGGTACTGGATGGATCAAAATCAAAAGGAAACGGATCGATTAAACACATTGTGACGGGAGGAGCCCCAATATCAAAACAATTGATCACAGATTGCCTCAGCGCATTTCCAGATATTGAACTGGAAGGAATCTACGGTTCAACCGAGGCCGAACCCATTTGTGTATCCGGTTTTCAGTCAATTTTTGACGGAATGGAAAATCCACGGGCCGGAGTATACGTGGGTAAACCGGTGAAAGAAACACAAGTGAAGATCATTACTCCGTTGGACGGCCCAATGGATACAAACTATTTTCATAAACATGCATTGAGTTCACCGCAAATCGGCGAAGTATTGGTAACAGGCGATCACGTCAACAAGCAGTATTACAAAAATCCGGCAGCTTTCAAAAAAGCCAAGGTGGTCGATCCGGATGGCATTATTTGGCACCGCACCGGCGATATCGGATACTTCCATAACGAGCAATTATTCCTGGTCGGACGCGATCATCGCATTATGAATCGCCATGAAAAGAGATATTATCCATACCCTGTCGAACAGGCACTGATGTCGAGGTTTGGCATTGACGATGTTGGGTACGTACAATCGAAGGATGGCCGATTCGTCGTTCACATTGGGGTATCGGAAATCGATCCATCCGCGGTGAAAGACTTTATGAAAACGATCGAATCACCGGTTGACGATGTGAAGATTCATAAAAAACCCCTGCCGAGAGATGCCCGTCATCGAAGTAAACTTCAAATTGAAGAACTCATATGAGCAAGTTGATTTATCCTCCGTCTCCGCCCATGCAACCCGTCATCGGTCATTTGAATGATTTCCGCCGGGACCCCATTTCTTTTATGTTAAACAGTGCGAATGAACATGGAGATATTCTGATGTTCAAAGTGCTGAACAAACGCATTTATTTCATCAATCATCCGGACTACATCAAGCACGTTCTTCACACGAATTACAAGAATTATGTGAAAAGTCCGGGATACAAACCGTTACGATTGTTGGGAGGAATGGGAATTTTCACAAATGATGGAGAAGAATGGCTGCGCCGAAGAAGGTTCTATCAACCCGCTTTCAAGGCCTCCAATATTGAATCCTACACGGATGCGGTACAATCCAATACAGAAGAACTAATTGCCAATTGGGAGCATCAGAATCTTGAGCGCGTAAACATCTCCATGGAAATGTCCAAAGTAACCATGGCGGTGATTTCTGAAACGCTGTTCAGCACCCGAATCGATTTTGGCAGTGACCTCTGGAACAACATCACGTACGCCTTTGATTGGGTTGGTGAGCGTGCACTGCGAAATCCCTTCGTTATTCCTGCGAACTGGCCGACGAAAAAAAACAGACGATTCCACAAAGCGGTGGCCGCATTGGACGAATTGATTTATCGGATTATTGATGAAAAGCGCAATTCGAAAGAGCAAGTCAACGATCTTCTGACCCGCTTCATGAATCCGGAAGAAAAAAACCTCGAACCGCTGAATGATACCGAGCTGCGGGATGAGGTAATGACGATTTTCCTGGCTGGTCACGAAACTTCAGCCAACGTACTTGCCTGGAGTCTGTTTGAAGTTGGTCGGCGCCCTGATATCCAGCAAAAACTCTACGGCGAAGTGAGTCAACTCGGAGATCGAAAATTGACTTATGATGATCTCCATTCGCTGGTGTATACAACACAAGTCCTGAATGAATCCATGCGCATGTATCCACCCGTCTGGCACCTGGGAAGACAGAACCTTGCCGAAGATAAACTGGGAGATTACGTGATTCCTGCTGGCGGGTACGTACGAATGAGCCCGCTAACGATCCATCGACGTAAGGATTATTGGGATGAACCTGAAGTGTACAATCCGGATCGTTTTCATCCTTCCAAATCAGATTCCATAACTCCATATACCTTCATTCCGTTCGGAGGAGGTCCCAGGCTTTGTGCAGGTCGCAATTTCGCGATGATGGAAATGGTATGGATGCTGGCCATGTTGGTCCGATCATTCAAATTTGAGTCTGAAGGCGGTCTGCCGGAGATACAACCCGGTGCAACCCTTCGGGCGAAAAATGATATTCATGTGAATATTCGACCTCGAAAATGACACCTTCGAGCCAATGATTCCGGTTACCCGCAATGTCTGCGATTGAATTTTCTCTTCATGCGACTGAATTCCATGGTTGCACCGGGAATTTCTTTGTTTTTGTGAATCCCCTTCTGAATGACCACCGGGACCCGAATAACTGAAAGAGCCGGAAATCCAGCAAAAATGTACCGGAGCATTGCGAACTATATGCGAAGATCATCG
>JAURNA010000279.1 GCA_030830385.1 Crocinitomicaceae bacterium
GCCCGCGGTTCCGTTGAAATTAATGAACGCTCCGCTGCGGTTTCTTCCCGCTTGCTCAACCGAAAAGTGGGTGTTCAACATGACTGTTTGCAAACGCGTCAACAATGAATAATTCTTGTTCAAATACGTCCATCGTGACTGCACGACGCCCACATCATCCTTTTCAAAGTGGGCGATTGCTGCTTTCAAAAATCCGGGTTTTGGTATGAAATCTGCGTCGAAAATAGCAATGAATGCACCTTTTGCCAATTTCAATCCATGATCCAATGCTCCGGCTTTGAAACCTACGCGATTATCTCTGCGAATGTGCTGAATATCGAAGCCCTGTGCCCGAAATTCTTTCACTCTCGAGGCTACTTTCTCTACCGTGTCGTCGGTGGAGTCGTCCAATACCTGAATTTCCAGTTTGTCTTTTGGATAATCAACTTTGACTACACTGTCCAGCAATCGTTCGGCCACATACGATTCGTTGTAAAGGGGCAATTGAATGGTAACCGTAGGCCAATCTTCCCACTCTTTCTTTCCGGGGCGATTCGAACGAAAAAGATAGTTGAGCAACAGAGAAAATTCTACCCCGCTGTAAATCAGTAGGACAACACTGACGGTCGTGTAAATAATAAAGGTGATTTGCTCCAATTTATCCTTTTTTACCCACCATCATAGCCGGCAGTATAACCAGGTCACAGATGAGAGATATGAATAGAATTCCAGACACTAAAGTACCGATATTTTGATTGCTCTTTACCGTTGACAGGGAAAGGGTCACGAATCCGATAATCAGGATCGCCGTCGTTGCGATCGCGGGGAAGGTATTTCGCATGATTGAGTACCGAACGGCACGCAAACTCCATGATTTCTCCTGCCTTCCGGCGGTTGAAAGAAGATAGATGCTATCATCGAGTGATAAGCCCAATACAATGGACAGCGCCATTACAGTCGAAGGCTCCAGATCAAGGCCGCTCAGCGAGATAATCAACAGGCCGGCAACGATTGGTGAGACGTTCACGATGAGTATCGCTACGCCCGCTCTTATTGACTTGAGGTACACCGTTATTATCAATACGGCTACGAGCAAACTAATCGCAATTCCGGTAAGAACGACCAGGGTCAGTTGATATATGGCCTGATCGCGTAGGTACGAGAACCCGCTTATGAACACATTTCGCGTATCGGACTGAAATGCCTGTAGTGCCTTTTCCAACTCCTCATTTCGAATCCTTGATTCAGCAAGTCCAACATCCGGCAGGTGCCCGACAATACGCATCAATTGCTCATCATCAGCAACTGCATTCGTTACACCAAGTGATTCCCGATATTTCCGAATGTTGGCCAGGTAATTCGTTGAGAACGAATTCGGCAAGTTGTAGGCACTGCGTATTCCGAAGTTGTAGTAGCGATTGTAGCGTTTAACTGCCGTATTCAGGCTGTATACCGATCGACAACCGTAGTCATTCAAGAGTATGTTTTCAATCGAATCGACCACATGAATCGTTTCCGGATTCATCACCGCAGTATCGCGCAAAATCACCTCTATGGATCGCGTGCCATCGAAATGGGTGTCAAGGAAGGTCAGGTCTGTAACCAGAGGGTCCTCGGAAGTTTGATCACTATTCGAATGATCAATTTTTACGTTCTGCCAGGCTAACGAGACGATCACCAAAAGTGCCATCAATCCTATTATAACCGTGGCTTTTCGATAGCGAAGCACAGCTATCATCCCTCGAATCAAACCTCTCATTGGGCGCCTGGGAAACGACTTGACCCCAATCACTTCTACCCAAAAGGGCAGCAGCCAACGAGCGGTACAATAGGTAGCAACTATTCCAACGCAGGTTAACAAGGCAAAACTGCGCACCGCATCCACCGGGCTGAACAGAAAAACGAGAAACGCCGATAACGTCGTAAACGAAGTTAACCAGAGCGGAAACCCAATCTTACCCCAGACCGTCTTCCATTTGTTGTCGCGCTCAGGAGTCTCCTTCCAACTGTTCAATAAATGAATGATGTCACAGAAGGAAATCACGAGGACAAGAATGGGAACCGAGGACGTCAGTGTGCTTATGGGCATCCCCATGAGTACAAAGGAATGCAAAACGACGCAAAGATTGACAACAAGTACAATAACGGCTGCCACCATACTTCTAAGGTCCCTGAAAAACAGAAAGAAAAGCACCACCATAAGCACCAACGCGAGTAATGGTAATGCAATTGTCTCCTTTCTCAGCTTTTGTGCATTGAACTCTTCGCGCACCTGTTTCCCAACAATGTGGTAGTCGCTAAACCCAAATAATCTGTTTACGGATCTAATATCAGCAAGAACCTTGCCAGGCATGACGGTAGCGTCTACGTCCATGTAGATCGCAGCCGAACGTCCATCGCGAGAAATGAACTTGGAAGCGATATCCGGATACTCATTTATTTTGGCCCACTTCGAGCGAAACCGGGAGCTATCGAGTGAAACGAGTTGGTATGACCGCGAACCCAAAACGCTTCTTTTTCGCAATGAAACTTGTGTAATTGTGTGCACTTTTTCCACTCCGTGAATGCTATCGAGCGCCGCTGACAATCCATCCAGACGCTGAAGTTCAGACAATTCGTCGATTTCAGAATCGAATTCAACAAGTAAGATCAGTGAACCGGAGGACTGCGGAAAGTGCTTTGAATATTCTTCGTAGTTACGGTACTCATCGCTCTCTTTGGAAGTGAGTGGTTTCAATCGAAAATCGTAGGACAATCGGGGAAATGTAACTACCGACAGAGCCACAATTACAATCGAAATGAATATTGCTACTTTCTTCGTATTAATCAATGGAGCCGGTAAAAAAGTGAGTGCAGAGAATTCGCGATTATACGGTGACCTTTTGCATTGGGGTGGAGGTCATAGGGATGATTGGTCCATTCGTTTCGGGTAAAATCAAAACCAACGTGGATGCATTGATCGAATTTTTTTGCACAGTTTCCGAACCGCTTTTCAAAATCAAGGTCATCCAGATTCACCAGGAAGCATCGAATTCCATTCTTTTTGCAAATCGAAGCAAATTGTTCCATTGTAGACCGCGTACTTCCGTCGATCTCTTCTTCGTCCGGTTTCTTTTCGGTGGAAGATTGCAAGGCGTGAACCAACGCTGAATGCTCTCTGAGCATCCAATTTGAATACAGGTGTTCCCATTTTTCATACTCCGTATGGCCCTGCCGAATGAATGGGAATCGAGCGTTTTTCATTTGATTTTCGACATCTGTATTGGACCGATTGAATCCCATTGTTAAGGCTTTACGATACGAATTCGCCAGGTAATTTCTTTCCCGGTGCACTTCTGAATAAACGAGTACGACAGCTTCCGGTTGCATTCCTTTGCGGATGAGCTCAGAGAGACGCAATCCAGCCTGAACTTCGCCCCAGCCGGGAACGCCGTAATTGCTCACCTGATATTCGGGATACTCACTTTGCAGAATTGCCACAAAAGATTCATCTCCATCAACTCCATATCCATAGGTAAACGAACATCCGAAAAAACCTATATGGACTCCCGAATCAGGCACATCCGGGACGAATCGGGTGCCATCGCTGTTGTGCTTCGTGGTGAAGGTAACGGAGTCATTTAACGTGACTTTGTAGCTTCCCGGTGAGAGTTCAATGCCATACGTTTTGCTACCCTTCAGCCATCCTTTGGGCGAGACCTCAACCTTGTAGTCTGTGTTGTAAAATGCGGTCCAACCGAGAATTCGTGCGGTCAATTCACCACAAGACAGAACGATCAAAATAACGAGCATTATTCTCAGCAGGCGCTTTCTCATGGGGCACTAGTGCGCATCCAGCCAGTTCGATGCGACTTCCATTTCTACCTCCAACGGAACGCTCAATTCCACGGCAGATTCCATTTCCCGTTTGACGAGTTCCTTCATGCTGTCTACCTCATTCAATGGAACTTCAAATACCAATTCGTCGTGTACCTGAAGAAGCATTTTGGAGGCGAGATTTTCCTGTTGCATCGCCTTGTGAACGTTGATCATCGCCATTTTGATAACGTCCGCTGCTGAACCCTGGATCGGTGCGTTGACCGCATTCCTTTCGGCAAATCCACGTACGACTGCATTGGCAGAGTTGATGTCTTTCAGGTAACGTCGTCGTTTCATGATCGTTTCGACATATCCTTTCTCACGGGCCCCCGCGACCGCATTGTCCATGTAGGATTTGATGGTCGAATATTGCTCAAAATAGCTATCGATGATTTGCTTGGCTTCCGTTCGGGAAATTCCCAGGGTTTGGGCCAATCCAAAGGCCGACTGACCGTAGATGATTCCGAAGTTCACTGCCTTCGCAGCACTTCGTTGATCGCGTGTAACATCTTCAATTGCTACTTTAAATACCTTCGCTGCTGTCGCCGCGTGAATATCGGCCCCGGATCGGAATGCCTCGATCATATTCGCATCGCCGCTCAATGCCGCAATGATCCGCAATTCGATCTGTGAATAATCGGCCGACAGTAACAAATGTTCATGATCCTGAGCGATGAACGACTTTCGAATTTCCCGTCCGCGTTCCGTTCGAATCGGAATGTTCTGAAGGTTGGGATTGTGTGAGCTCAATCGTCCGGTAGCCGCCACCGTTTGCATGTAATTCGTGTGAATGCGACCGTCTGCCTCATCACGCATCGTTGGTAATGGATCAACATAGGTGCTCTTTAGCTTTCTTAGTTGCCGGTAATCCAGAATCATTGGAATGATCGGGTGGGCCTTTTTCAACTTTTGTAATATGTCCTCTGACGTTGCATACTGGCCGGTTTTTGTCTTCTTCGCCTTTGTGGAAATCTTCATGTGATCAAACAGAACGTCTCCGAGTTGTCGTGGTGAATCCAGATTGAAATCAACACCGGCCTCTTTCTTAATTCCTGCTTCTAACTCAATCAATGTTTCGGCCAATTCCCCGGAATATCGTTCCAGGCCATCTGCATCAATTGCGATTCCGGCCTCCTCCATGGTTTTCAGAACGCCAATCAATGGCATTTCCAGGTTGTAAAACAAATCCCTGAGGTGATCCTTTTGAATTTCCGACTCGAACAGGTTCTTCAATTGAAACGTAATGTCGGCGTCCTCACAGGCATAATCCAACACCTCCTCTGGTTTCAGATCCGACATATTTCCCTGATTTTTTCCTTTTTTCCCGATGAGGGTTTCAATGGAAATCGGTTTGTATTGCAGGTAGTTTTCCGCGAGGAAATCCATTCCATGCTTAGACTCAGGTTCGATCAGGTAATGGGCGATCATCGTGTCGAATGCAGGACTTGACACTCCTACTCCGTAGCGACTGATCACCTTCATATCGTACTTTAGGTTGTGTGCAATCTTCTCGACTTCGTTTGACTCGAAAAAGGGTCGAAACTCTTCTACAATGGTCTTTGCATCTCCAAAATCATGGGGAACAGCCACGTAATAACCCCTTCTGGCCTCAAAGGAAAATGCGATTCCCAAAACATTCGCGTGACGTGGTTCGAGGTTGTCCGTTTCCGTATCAAAACAGACCGATTTTTGCTTCAGAAGAAGCGAGAGCAATTCGCTTCTTTCTTCCGGCGTTGTTACGAGATGATAGCTTGGTTTTTCGGTAGCAATCGTTTTGAATTCTGACGTTTCCTTTGGTTGTTGATCTTTAACAAGGCTCTGCGTTGCGAATAGGTCCAACTGACCCTCTAAACCCTTGGAAACCTTCGCATCCACCACGATGTCTTCACCCAAAATGCGCTTCGCCATTGTGCGGAATTCAAGTTCGGTGAACACCTCCTTGATTTTATCGGGGTTCGGATCATTCACGACCAAATCTTCCTCGTCCAACTCAACACTTACGTCAGTGATGATGCGCGCGAGCGACTTCGACATTCTTCCCTGATCCGCGAAGTTTTCAATATTCTCCTTTTGTTTGCCCTTGAGCTCGTGTGTATTGTCGAGTAAGTTTTCCATGGATCCGTATGTCCGCAATAGCCTGGACGCCGTTTTCGGTCCAACGCCCGGTATTCCTGGGATATTATCCGCAGTGTCTCCCATTAGTCCGAGCAAATCAACCACTTGAGCGACATTGTCGAGATCGAACTTTTCGCACACTTCTTTTGGCCCCCAGATTTCCGCCGGATTTCCACCCTTGCCGGGACGAAACATCAACGATTTTTCCGTCACCAATTGACCAAAGTCCTTATCGGGCGTCATCATGAACGTTGTAAATCCTTTCTTTTCAGCCTTGTGCGCAAGCGTACCAATTACGTCATCTGCTTCATACCCTTCCACCTCAATAATCGGGATGTTGAACGCGCTGATGATCTTCTTGATCGGCTCGATCATCGTTAGAATTCCCTCAGGAGTTTCGTCACGGTTCGCCTTGTATTCCGAAAATTCTACCTTGCGAGAAGTTGAGCCACCCGGAGGGTCAAAAACCACGGCCAGATGGGTGGGTTTCTCATTCTTAATCACTTCGATGAGTGAGTTCGTAAAACCAAATGCCGCAGAGGTATTCTGCCCTTTCGAATTCAACCGTGGGTTCTTGGCAAAAGCAAAATATGCACGGAAGATAAGGGCGTATGCATCTATCAGGAAAAGTTTTTTGTCGAGTTCGGGTGTAATCATAACGGATTAAAGGTAGTTAGGAATTGGGAATTATGAACGAGGAATTGCAAAGACGCCGGATTTTAGGGGGTCCGATCATCCGAAAAACTTGCCCGTCATTCCTTGATTGAGCCATCAACACGTTTCTCATTCTTCCTCATTTGCTACATGAACGGTAAGGCAATCGTATCCCTCCACCCAAACCCGGGGAACAACTCTCTCGTCATTGCATTAACAGAGCCTACCGTGGGTAAAATATATGTACATGATGACACGGGACGAATGGTAAAAAGTACAGAAATGGTTGGCGAAAACAAATGTATCTTTCATACTTCGAACCTCAATTCGGGTATCTATTTCGTAGCTTTCGTTAATCAGGGGGGCAAGACAGCCACCCGCAAGTGAATCAAACTATGAAGCACTGATTTTCGTAGCCCCATTTGTCGTGTCCGGTCTGGTTTATTGCCAGACGATTCCAAGAGAACATTCTGGTATTACTCAGTATTCGTTGATGATCCGTTCTACACGTTGCCTGGAAGCATCAAAACCCCGGGATTTGAGTTCATCGGTAGCTTTGCTGAACTCATGGATCTTTCTGATCTCACATAGTAATGCGCGATTCTCGCTATCTCGCTCAGAAAGAACTCAGCACGTTGAGCGTTTCACCCAATCCAACGAGTGGATTAATCAATATTGAAATCCCTGATAAATTGGACGCCGAAACCGTGGAGGTTACTGACGTGAAAGGAACGCTATTGTATACCGCTCCTTATCGTTCTGAACTTCATTTTGATGTAGCTCCCGGTATGTACATCGTTTAGATTAATGGATGGACAACACGATTTGCCCGGAAACCAGCGAATTGTAATTGAATGACATCTGACTAACTATTCATTCGCTGGTTGTAGTCCATTAGATTCACTAGATTTATACATAAACACGCAATGGGTATATAACCGATTGTTTATCGCCACGAATATTGACCAATCAGTTATAGCCCGTTGTTGGTATTAATATATGAACAGAATACCATTAATAATTAGTTTAATATCCGTAGTCAGTGCCTTGTCTATTAATCAAATTAATCTGAATTGGCTAAGGAATGAATCTACTGATCTAAGATTTGACGAGACAGTTATCACAGCCGATGATTTAAGCTATATTTCTCCCGCAGAGAATTTTATAAGACATGGTGAATTAAAAAACAACATGAATGGCAGAGGAGCCTATTTCTTGCGTCCTCCTGGCTACTCAATATTGTTTATTGTAACAGGATACTTTTTTGACGCCAAAACCTCTTTAAAGGCAGTTAAGTTTATCCAGTTACTACTGTTTGGAATTTCAGTTTACTGCCTGTTTTTCATTTCTTATGATTATTTGAAATCAAAGAAAATGGCTATTCTGATTACAGGATTTTATGGGATTTCAACTATTGCTGCTGGATTCATTTATTACACATTAACAGAAGGGATAACACCTGCATTGTTACTATTTTACGTATTCTTTCTTACCCGAGCCAAAAAACGCGCTAAATATCACGATTACTACATTGCTTCTGCGCTATTTTCTTTTCTTTTTATTACGCGGCCGGTATTAGGTATATTCGGATTAGCATTACCATTTTATCTATATGCAAGTTATTGGAATCAAAAGAAAATATTTTTTGTTCAAATTCTCATTTCTGGGTTAATTGCATCAAGCAGTATGCTCGTATGGCAAGTAAGAAATTGGAATATTGCGAATGAATTTGTTGGGTTTCATCCTATCTATTATGCAGAAAACAGCCAATCGTGTTTTAGACCAACACATGCTGCTTTATGGGAATTATGTAAAGGATGGGGAGAAATTGGAAGTAACTTTCATTCGTATATAGGCCCTTTTTGGAACGCGGCAATACATGGTAACCCAACTGATAATGACATACAAATTATATTGGAAAACTTTCCGGAAAAAGTGGTAGATAAGCTAGGGAAAGAACAATTGGTAAGTATGTTTAGAAATTACCAACTCTCAATTCTTCATCAAAAATACTATTACGACAACAATTTGCCAATGCCAGAAAAATTGCCAGAAATTGAAAAAAAAAACGATTACGCAATTAAAGGAATTAACAGTGGAGTTTAAAAAACATTTCTGGTTTGAATATTATATTGTAAGCCCATTAAAGGTTTTTAAAAAATTAGCGTTCCATTCCAACCTTTCACTTTTTATATTTCAAAAACCTTTCAGGGGCAATATTTTCATGGAGACTTTCAGGGGTATTTGTTTCTTAATTCATTCAATTGCTTACTTAGTATTGATTGTCGGTCTTTTTTACAGAAAAAAAATCTACGAAAAATCATTATTCTCAATTTCGTTAGTTATCTATGTTTTCTATCTGATCTTTGTACAAAGAGGCATAGAAGAGCGATATGCATTACCAATATTATCTCTTGTCTTAATTAATCTGGGATATTTTCTATTAAACGCTAAAAATACCATTGCCAACATTTTGCACAAATAATGGAAGGGACCGGTGCTAAATACAAACGACGGAACCATTGAAAAAGTATACAACGTAACGTGATAAAACCTGCTTACAGGAGGCATTCCGATGAAAAACAACCGTACGTTCTCAACCCATGGATAATTGCACTGGAAATGGATTGTGAAAATACCGAAGGGCTGATGATGAGAAATCCGAAAAAGTACACGTAACACAGTGTGTTATCGGGTTGGAATGCATTAGCTCCAGGTTGTCCCTTCCTTTCCATCCTTCACGGTAATTCCTGCATCCGAAAGACCGTCGCGGATTTTGTCGGAAGTAGCCCAGTCTTTGTTCTCGCGCGCTTGTTTTCGAAGATCCAGAATGAGATCCATCACGGGAGACAATCGTGTTTCGCCTTTCTCTTCAGCCGGGCGAATTCCAAGAACATCGTACACAAAGGCGGCCATTTCAGTCGAGAGCAAATCGATATCTGCTTCCGTCAGTGAGGCATGACCATCGCGCACAGAATTGATCAATTTGACCGCTTCGAACAACTGGGATACCAGAATGGGTGAGTTGAAGTCGTCGTTCATCGCATCGTAAAACGCATTTACCAGACTGGGCACATCTGCGGTTGATTCATTGGATGCTTTCAACGACTGTAGCGTCGATATCGCCTCCATCAAACGTTCGTGTCCTTTCTCTGCAGCCGCCAACGCTTCAGAGGTAAAATCCAGTGTGCTTCGATAGTGCGCCTGCATCATGAAAAATCGAACTACCATTGGGTCGAATGCCTTTTCCATCAAATCGCTCGTTCCGGAGAACAGCTCATCGGGAGAAATACTGTTTCCCGTGGATTTGCTCATCTTTTTCCGGTTGAGTGTGAGCATATTTCCATGCATCCAATAGCGCACAGGAGTAGATCCATTTGCTGCCGTTCCCTGGGCAACTTCACATTCGTGATGGGGAAATTTCAAATCCATTCCTCCACCGTGAATATCGAATGTCTCACCCAAATATTTGGTACTCATTGCCGAGCATTCCAGGTGCCAACCGGGGAAACCGAGCCCCCAGGGTGAAGGCCATTTCATGATGTGTTCCTCTGCAGCATTTTTCCAAAGGGCAAAATCGAGCGGAGCACGTTTTTCATCCTGGCCGTCCAGATCGCGCGTGTTCGCGATCAAGTCTTCAATTTTACGACCCGAAACCGCTCCATACGGATGTGCTTCGTTGTATTTCTCTACATCGAAGTACACCGAACCATTTGATTCGTAGGCGTAGCCATTGTCCAGAATGTCTTGAATCATCTCGATCTGCTCGATCAAGTGACCCGTTGCTGTTGGTTCTATGTTGGGTGGTAACGCATTGAATTGTTGCATCACGTTATGAAAATCCAGCGTGTACATCTGCACGATTTCCATGGGTTCCAATTGCTCGAGACGGGCCTTTTTTGCAATCTTATCTTCGCCCTGGTCGGCATCATCCACGAGGTGCCCCACGTCAGTGATGTTCCGGACGTATCGCACTTTGTACCCCAAATGGAGCAAATAACGATACACCAAATCGAAGGAAATGAACGTTCGGCAGTTGCCCAGATGCACATTGCTGTACACGGTAGGTCCGCACACATACATCCCAACAAAGCCCTCGTTGAGGGGTTTGAACGATTCCTTCGTTCCGCTAAGCGTATTGTATACGGATAATGCGGTAGCCTGCTCTTTCATCAAACCTTTAATTTATGGAGCAAATATACCATTTTCGTCCCGACGGAATTGCAATTCACAACGGGATCATTTGGAGGTTTAAAAAATTTAACTACCTTGGTAAATAAATGTTTCCTATGGAGAAGAAAATTGCTCAGAAAATGCCGTATGTCATGCACGTTGAACCGGGAACCTACGCCTGGTGCGCATGCGGACACTCATCGAATCAGCCGTATTGTGATGGTTCGCATTCCGGATCGGATCATACTCCGATCATTGAAAAAGTAGAAGCAGCAAAAACGGTGGCGTGGTGCGGATGTAAATCAAGTGGAAACAGGCCTTTTTGTGATGGTTCGCATGCGAACCTATGATTTCTCTTGCCTGAACAACAATTCGTTGTAGCGCTCAAGTATGTACAGGTATCTGTTTTTCCAGTATTCTGCTTCGTGACGGTCTGAACTGAACTCGGCGGGAGGCTCGCTGAGGTATTGGTTACTCACGCTTTTTTGATATGCTTTGAGGTCTTTCATTTCCTCGGTGAAGTCATGGTGAATGATACGCCCGATACCCATGACGTAATCAACCGGAACATTCTGGCTTTCGAAAATCTGATATACCCAACGTCGGCTCTTCCCCATCTTCTTCGCGAGTTTCGTGATCGGATAGCCACTGTCGCGAACTGCCTTCTCAATTATTTCACCCTTGTGTTGCATTGTTTACAAAGAAATGAGATATACTGTGCATTACTAAACACATCAAATACTCGTTTATGTACCCAATTCGCGACTTTCGTGCGCAGGAAAACTGAAACAATTGAAACCGACCGGATTACTGCCCTTTTTGTTTGACAAGCAGCTCGTTGTACCGTTCCAATACATACAAGTACTTATTCTTCCAGTATTCTGCCTCGTGATGGTCCGAACGGAAAGATCCCGGCACCTCGCTCACGCGTGAATTGTCCAGGCTGTTTTTGTATGCGTTGAGATCCTTCATTTCTTCGGCGAAATCGTGGTAAATAATCCGACCGATTTCCATCACGTAATCGACAGGTACATTCTGACTTTCAAAAATCTGATATACCCAGCGTCGGCTCTTACCCATTTTCTTAGCTAGCTTTGTGATGGGGTAACCGCTATCACGCACAGCTTTTTCAATTATTTCACCTTTGTGTTGCATTCTCTGCAAAGTAAGGGGATGAATCCCGAAGTATTGATTCCGGTATTTTCTCGCATATGTGCTATTTTCGGGCTTTTTATAGTCCTCCGTCGTTTTCCATTGCGAAACCATGAGAAATTCAACGATGCATCCAGGAAGAAGGCAAACAGGAACGCGGAATAGCCCACTATTCCCCGTACTTATTCATCATTCGTTTGTTAAAATGTATGATTTCTCTACGCGTGAGCCAGGTGGATGCCGAGCTCGTCGAGTTGTTCTTCGTTGAGCGGTGATGGTGCATCAATCATGACGTCACGACCGCTGTTGTTCTTCGGGAAAGCAATGTAATCACGGATGGACTCCGATCCTCCCATTGTTGCTACCAGACGATCCAGGCCGAAAGCCAGTCCACCGTGCGGAGGCGCTCCGTATTCAAATGCAGACATCAGAAAACCGAATTGTGCTTCTGCCTCTTCTTTTGTAAATCCGAGCAGATCAAACATGCGCGACTGCACACCACGATCGTGAATTCGAATGGACCCTCCGCCCAATTCCACGCCGTTCATAGCGAGGTCGTATGCGTTTGCGCGAACTTTTCCCGGCTCCTTGTCCAACAAATGTTCGTCTTCGGGTTTGGGTGACGTAAACGGGTGGTGCATTGCGTGGAAACGATTCGTTTCTTCGTCCCATTCCAACAGTGGAAAATCAACTACCCAAAGTGGTTTGAACTCGTTCGGGTTTCTCAAACCGAGTTCATTGCCCATGTGCAATCGCAGTTCGTTCATTTGCTTACGTGTCGAATCCATATCTCCACTGAGTACCAGCATAAGATCTCCTGGTTTTGCCTTCGCTGCTGCTGCCCATTCTTTCAGATCGTCCTGAGAATAGAACTTATCCACGGAAGACTTAAACGAACCGTCTTCGTTGCATTTCACATACACAAGGCCTTTCGCTCCGATTTGTGGCCGCTTCACCCAATCCGTGATCGCATCCAGTTGCTTTCGCGTATATACCGCACAATCTTCAACGTTGATCGCCAACACAACCTCAGCACTATCGAATACATTAAATCCCTTTCCTTTGGCTGTATCGTTCAAGTTCACGAACTCCATTCCAAAACGCATATCTGGTTTATCCGAACCAAATCGCTCCATCGCCTCTTCGTACGTCATTCTCGGAAACGACTCTTCCAGTTCAATTCCTCTTACTTCACGGAACAGGTGCCTCACAAGCCCTTCGAACGTGTTCAGGACATCTTCTTGCTCCACAAATGCCATTTCACAGTCTATCTGCGTAAACTCCGGTTGACGATCGGCTCGTAAATCTTCATCACGGAAGCATTTTACAATTTGATAGTAGCGATCGAAACCGGACACCATCAATAGTTGCTTGAACGTCTGAGGCGATTGCGGAAGTGCGTAAAATTGTCCTTCGTTCATCCGGCTTGGCACCACGAAATCGCGCGCTCCTTCGGGAGTTGATTTAATCAAAACGGGCGTTTCTACATCAAGAAAATCTTCTGAATCGAGGTATTTGCGCGTTTCGAGCGCCACTTTGTTACGGAGGCGTAATTTCTCTTGTACCGGTCGACGTCGCAGATCGAGGTAACGATATTGCATGCGCAATTCCTCTCCTCCGTCTGTGTCATCCTCAATGGTAAACGGAGGGAGTTTGGAAGGATTCAAAACCGCTAGTGTTTCCACCTGAATCTCGACTTCTCCTGTCGGCATTTTATCGTTTTTGCTCACGCGCTCAATTACCTTTCCGGTAGCCTGAACCACAAACTCGCGGCCAAGTCTCCGTGCTTTCTCCATCAACTCAGCGGAACCTCCTTCTTCGTTAAAAAAAAGCTGTGTAATGCCGTATCGATCGCGGAGATCCACCCACAGCATCGCTCCTTTATCACGACTTCTCTGAACCCAACCCGCGAGGGTGACGGATTCTCCAACATGTTCAATACGCAATTCTCCACAAGTACGAGATCTATACATAATTAAGGTAATTTACGGCGCAAAAGTAGTGAAATGATGCATCACGAAAAACCCGAAGAACCATGAAATTGCCGCAAATTGAACCATTCGGGAATTACTCTGATGAATTTCCTGTAACTTTCGCAGCGAAAAATCGCACAAACGCGATCTCAATCTCCTGTAATGATTGGATTTACTGAACGATACAAGTACTTGCTCATATTTTCCGGAATACTGATCATTTACTTTCTGAATCTTTTCATTGACGTGATGGACGTGGATGCTGCTCAATACGCGTCGATATCCATGGAGATGTCCCAGACGGACAGCTATCTGGAGGTCTATCACCGCGGATTGGACTACCTCGATAAACCCCCTCTTCTTTTTTGGTTGTCATCGATCAGTATGAAGATTTTCGGGTACAGCAATTTTGCGTACAAACTTCCTTCTTTTTTGTTGGCAATCCTGGGAGTATACAGCACGTTTAGGTTTGCCAGACTGCATTACTCTCGTCAGATCGCAATCATGGCAGCCGTGATACTCGCTACATCACAGGCGTTGTTTCAAATCACCAATGACGTTCGCACGGATACGAACCTGCTGGCCTTTGTTATTTTCTCCGTTTGGCAGTTGTCTGCGTTTTTGCAGACGAACAAATGGAAGCATTTGATATTCGGATTCAGTGGAGTTGCACTGGCCATGCTCGCCAAAGGACCGATCGGAATGGTGGCCGTTGTTGCCGCTCTCGGCACCGACTTTTTGATCAAGCGGGAATGGAAACACATTTTCAATTGGAAATGGCTCGTGGGGATACTGGTTGTTGCCATTTGGCTGGTGCCCATGACCTACGGTTTGTACAATCAGTTTGATTTGCATCCGGAGAAGACGGCATATGGAATCAAGAGTCCGTCCGGAGTGAAGTTCTTCTACTGGACCCAAAGTTTCGGAAGAATTACCGGGGAAAGTTCATGGAAAGATGACACCAGTTTCTTCTTTTTCTTTCACAGCATTCTCTGGGATTTCCAACCCTGGATTCTGTTCCTTGTATTGGGGTTGATTACGACCGTACGCTCATTTTTCGATCGGACAAGTCAGAAATTTGCCGAATACCGCAAGGAGTATATCACGTTGGGAGGATTTGTTCTGGTTTTCCTCGCGTTGTCCCTGTCGAGGTTTAAACTACCACATTATGTATATGTAACATTCCCATTTGCAGCCATCATTGCTGCTCGTTATTTGGCAGGGTTACAGCGATCCATTGCTGCTGTAGCCGGGCAATTGTTCTTCAACAGCTTGTTCTGGATCATCCTGTTGGTTGGATCTGTGCTGATTTTCAGTCCGCCAAACATTCTTCTGCCTGTAATTCTCGGAATCTTGTTCATCGTCTGGTGGGCGGTGATTGTAAACGTCAAGGTACATGCGAACAAAATCTTCTTCGCCACGATTGTGACGGGAATTGCATTTAACCTCAATTTATCCTGGAGCTTTTACCCTCAATTGATCCATGGGTACCAGGGATCCAGTACCGCCGGAAAAATGGCGTGGAAACACAACAAACAAGGGGCGTTCTTTTGGTACCGTGCCCATGATCATACACTGGATTTCTACAGTAAGCACATCATTGACGGGAGGAATCTGAATACTCTCTCAGCAATGAACTCAGGCGATTGGGTATATACCAATTCGGAGGGTTATCGCGACATTCTGCGGGATTCGCTCCCGTTTAAGGTGGTGACGCCTCTGAATGACTTTCCCGTGGCGCAATTGACTCTTCCTTTTCTTCTCAGGGAATCGAGGGCAGCGCACGTAGACACCTGTTATTTGCTTGAGCGATTGTAAGCTTTTACAACGGAATGTTTCCGTGCTTTTTACGCGGTAATTCCTCGTGTTTGTTTTCGAGCATTTTGAATCCGGCGATCAGTTTATCGCGGGTTTCTTCCGGTAGAATGACGTCGTCCACAATGCCTCGCTCGGCTGCGCGATACGGATTCGCGAACATTTCTGCGTATTCGGCTTCTTTCTCGAGCCATCTTTCCTCCGGATTCTCGGCTGCTGCAATTTCGCGTTTGAAGATGATCTCCGCAGCTCCTTTTGCTCCCATTACAGCAATTTCAGCAGTTGGCCATGCATAGTTCAAGTCGGCACCGATGCTCTTCGAGTTCATTACATCAAATGCTCCACCGTAGGCCTTGCGCGTAATCACGGTGATTCGTGGTACCGTGGCTTCCGAGAATGCATAGAGTAATTTGGCTCCGTGCGAAATGATTCCGCGCCACTCCTGATCGGTTCCCGGAAGGAATCCCGGAACGTCTTCGAATACCAGCAATGGAATGTTGAAGGCATCGCAGAACCGAACGAATCGTGCTCCTTTTCGGGAAGCATCAATGTCCAGTACACCTGCAAGTGCAGCAGGCTGATTGGCCACTATACCAATGGTTCTTCCTTCCAGTCTGGCAAATCCAACCACGATGTTTTTGGCGTAATCTTCGTGTACTTCGCGGAAGCTGTCGTCGTCGATTACACCCGTTATTACCTTGCGAATGTCATAGGGTGTATTTGGATTGTCCGGAACGATGGACCCGATGGTTTTGAGTTTTGCTTCATTGTACTCAAAACGCGTGGGTCTCGGCGGCAATTCGTCTGTATTTTGCGGCATGTACGTAAGGAGGTCACGCACTTTTTTCAATGCTTCTACGTCATTAGATGCTGTAAAATGGTTGACTCCTGACTTTTCAGCATGCGCTTTCGCTCCACCCAAATCTTCTGAAGAAACTTCCTCGTGTGTTACTGTTTTTACAACGTTGGGTCCGGTAACGAACATATACGATGTTTCCTCCACCATCACGATGAAATCCGTCAATGCCGGAGAATACACGGCTCCGCCCGCGCACGGTCCCATCACTACACTGATCTGCGGAATGACTCCTGACGCACGGGTATTTCGATAGAAAATATCAGCATATCCCGCCAGAGAAACCACTCCTTCCTGAATCCGCGCACCTCCTGAATCGTTCAACCCGATCATCGGAGCACCGTTTTTCATCGCAAGATCCATTACCCGACAGATTTTATCCGCATGTGTTTTCGATAATGAGCCTCCCATTACCGTAAAATCTTGCGAAAACACATACACAAGGCGTCCATGCACATTCCCAAATCCGGTCACAACACCATCTCCGGGATACTTCATCTTGTCCAGGCCAAATGAATTGGACTGGTGCTCTACAAACATTCCAATTTCCTGAAAAGTTCCCTCATCCAACAGCAACTCAACTCGTTCGCGAGCCGTCAGTTTTCCCTGCCCATGCTGTCGTTCGATACGTGCTTCTCCCCCTCCTGCAGTAGAGTTTTTTCTCTTCTCAATCAGTGCCTGATTCTTGTCCATAGCGTGAATTTTCTTGCCTCGCAAATATAGGGTTTTATCCGCTGCGCATCCCGAGAATTGCCCTGTTGACAAGCTTTCTGTCAAAAAAAGGCAACTTTTTTCATGTTCCAACGTAATAATCTATAGAGCAATGCACTAGTTGTCTGGTCATGCGACATTCAGCGTACATATTCATCGCCGCCTGCATTACTGTGTTGTTTGGGTGCAACAAGTATGAAGAAGGGTCCAATTTTACACTCCTTACAGCCAAAAGCCGTTTGGTTAACACATGGAGTATGCGTGCAGTTGAGTCCACTTACAATGGGACAACCGCAGATGTTACCGTTCTTGCCCCCCAAGAAGAGATCGTATTTCGAAAATCGGGCGGATACAGTCGGATTCTGACGACGAGTACACAGACGGAATCCGAAAATGGGACCTGGGTCTTCACTGACAATCAAACGGCTGTAACCCTTACCGCCTACCCAAATGGGGACCCCATAACTTACGAGCTTGTCAGGCTCAAAAACAAGTCGATGAAGTGGCGGTATGCGGACGGTGCAACGATTTTCGAAGTCGAGTTTACCGGGAAATAACCCGGGCGTTTACGGGACAATTTCTACCAGGGTCGTCGTTCCGATTGACTTGTATAGATCCTTGATGTGTGCTGTTTTGAGCGAAATGCAGCCGAGTGTCCAATGGATTCTGTCATCCACCAGTTCGTCTGCACCTTCCGGAACTCCGTGAATCCCAATTTCGCCTCCAATTGTTGCACTGGATTCAATGGTTCCGTCTGCTTGCCGCGCCTTAAATCGTCGCCGGGATTCCTGATTCGGGTAGTCGATCCAAATGAAATACGACCAACTGGAATGTGCGTACATACTGCGGATTTTGAACGCTCCTTCCGGCGTGCATCCGTCTCCTTCCTGGTGCTTGTCGTCGACAGGGTTGAAACCGAAAACGCACGGATAGGTAATCAGCAATGAATCCTTGTGAAATACGTTCAAACTGCATTCGGATTTGTCGATCAGAATGCGCAGATTGTCTTTTGAATATCGGTTTTGGATAACGAGATTTTTGAGTGTGTAATCCGGGTCAGGAATGCGTCGCTCATTGGTTGTTTCAATGGCTGCGGTATCCTCTTCAACTTCGGGTATGCTATCCGGATTGCCCTGCGAGCATGCGCAGAACGATAGTACGAGAATGCCTGTGCCGATCATGCGATTCACGGGATTCATGGGATTCATTTTGCACGGTTTGTATTCATAATAATGCCGGAAATTCAAAACGTAACGCAGGTTTTCACGATCCCATGGAACGGGCATCCATTTCTCCCGGTTGATTGTGATGCAGCGTATTTTTGCAACGGCTTCGCTCGTCGTTGCCATGCAATGTGCTAAATCGCCCCTTTCGCCTTCAGTTCGAGGTATTTGTTAATGGTGTTAATCGACAGGTCTTCCGGGAGGGTAAGGACCGTTTGAATTCCGTGATTGCGTAGCTCCCGGGCAATCTTCGATTTGGTAGATATCATGCGTTCCGCAACGGCCGATTGGTACACATCCTGGATGGTTTTCGAGGGTTTGTACGCCAACTCTTCCAGTTCGGCGTTTTGGAAAAACACCACCACCAGCACGTGCTTTTGATTCATTCTCCGCAATACCGGAATTGCCCGTCTCATGGAGAATTCCGTTTCAAAATTGGTAAACAGCATCAAGAGAGAGCGCGATTTAACCGTTCTCCGAATCGATTGATACAACAGATCGTAACTGGCTTCCTTGTAGTGTGTTTTTTGGTTGAATAGCGCTTCCTGAATTCTGCGCATCTGCCCACCGGATCGCTCTGCACCCAACAAGGTTCCGATCTTATCCGAATAGGTAATGAGTCCGGCTTTGTCGCCTTTTCGCAAGGCGATATTCGAGAAGACCAGCGTGGAATTGATTGAATAATCCAACATAGAGAGTCCATCGAACTCCATCTGCATGTTTCGGCTTTTGTCGATGATGCAATAAATACTCTGTGATTTCTCTTCCTGGTATTGGTTCACCATCAGTTCATTCCGTCGGCTCGTTGCCTTCCAGTTGATGGTTTTGAGTTCGTCTCCCTGAACGTAATTCTTGATTTGCTCGAATTCGCTGTTGTTCCCCAGCCGGCGAATTTTCTTAATTCCCATGCTGGTTTTTTGCTGCTGGAACACCAACAACTCGTAGCGCTTCATCTCCAGCACCGACGGATACACATCTACTGTTTGTTTGAGCGGAATGTCAACTCGCCTGGAAACCATGAAGAAAATGGATCGCATGATGACGAAGACATCGCCAAATTCATAGGTTCCGCGTGAACGTGGTTTGAACGTGTAGGTATAAACACGCGTAGCCCCACTTTGCAAAATTCCGAAATGGGTCGTTGATCGATTTTGCATTTCCGCAGGATACCCTTCGATCAAGCTGTAGTTGATCATCTGGTTTGTGAGGTTGGTAACGCGAAGTCTAATTGTATTTTCATCGCCCAGATTCAAACGTTCGGCCAGTTCCCGTTCAATCCTCAGGGGATTTGCATTTGTAAAAACAAGAAGTACATCGAGCAGTGTAATGCAAAATAGCACCGCCAGTACGATGGTCCCGGCAACGTAAATCCACGGGTAGCTGTATGACAATGCGTAGAGAATGATCACGGCTGTTACCACGACGAAGAACCATCGGGTCAAGTATATGTTTTTCAGCGCTCTCACTAACGAGGTACTTCGATGGTTTTGATGATTTCTTCAATTACGTCTTCCACGCGAACTCCTTCCATTTCTGCTTCTGGTGTGAGGATCAATCTGTGATTGAGCACGTGAGCTGCAACAAATTGAATGTCTTCCGGAGTGACAAAATCACGTCCGCGAATGGCCGCAATCGATTTTGCTGAGCGCAACAATGCCAGCGATGCACGTGGTGATGCCCCCAGGTAAATCTTGCCGTGGTTGCGCGTTTTGTGGATAACTGCAGCAATGTATTTCACGAGGTTGTCTTCGATGATCACCTTTTCTACCGCCGATTGAACCCTGGCAATTTCATCTGCGCTGAACACCGCTTTCACATTTGCCAAGTCGGGTGGTTTGATATTGTTTTTGTATCGGTGAAGGATCTCTTCTTCCTCGTTCAATTCCGGGTAACCCAGCTTAACCTTGAACAGGAATCGGTCGAGTTGTGCTTCCGGGAGGTTGTATGTTCCCTCTTGTTCGATCGGGTTTTGAGTTGCCACGACGAGAAAGGGGAAGCTCATTGGATATCGTTCTCCGTCGTACGTGATCTGTCGTTCTTCCATTACCTCGAACAGGGCAGCCTGTGTTTTTGCGGGTGCGCGGTTGATCTCATCAATCAGTACGACATTGGAGAAAATCGGTCCTTGCTTAAAGGTGAATTTCGAATCCTTCATGTTGAAGACCGAAGTACCAATGACATCTGAAGGCATCATGTCGGGGGTAAACTGAATTCGCGAGAACTGCACATCCAATGATTTGGCCAGTACTTTTGCCGAAAGTGTTTTCGCGACACCCGGTACGCCTTCGAGAAGAATGTGTCCGTTGGCAAAAATTCCTGTCATGAGCAGATCTACCATTTCCATCTGCCCGATAACATACTTTGCAAGTTCTGTGCGAACCTCGTTCACCTTTTGTGCTACCCAGAGTAGTTCTGCGTTTTGGCGTTCGAAGCCGTACTGTTGCGTGGGAGGAACCACTGTTTCTTTTGTTGCTTCCGGGGGTCTTTCCGGACCCGGAGGAGGCGTTACCTCCGGTACGGGCCGAATCTCTGTAGATTCTTCCTTTGGCATGTATCTGGAGTGATCCCGTTCAGGATGTGTATTCTCCAATTTTTCGTTGTTGTTGTTTTCGTCTTCATTTATCATAATCCAGAGTTATGAAGTTGGGTCACAAATCGCTCAAACTGTCGTTGATCGAATCGACTCATGTCCCAGTTGTTAATAATCAGCTTTCTATCGTTTGTAAATTTCAGGACGATTCCGCGTCGGTTCATTTCTGTGCTTAGCAGTTCCTCCCGATGAAATTCTCTTTTTGTTGCCCATGGCGTGTAGTAGGTAATTCTCTCATCCGTAACAATGAGGTAGGGTCTTGCCAATCTCAATATTCCAATGAACATTGCAATCATTCCCGCTGGCCACATCAGGATTCCTACTCCCTTGGCGATTACGAGGAAGTACAGTCCTGCGAAAATCAATCCGATTCCAGCCACAATCAGCAAGGACGGCAGCCACAGATTTCTTCTGAAAATCATGTTGATCTGTGAAATTCTTTCTTCTATCCCCGCTGAAATAATCCCTGATTCCCGGTAAAATTTCTGTTGTTTTTTCGCGATTTCAGCGATGTGGTATTCCGTAACCGCAGAGGCCTGTTTGGTTTCGTACGCATTGATCAATGCAACGATTTCTTCTTTCGACGTATTGCTCTTCTCGGCAAGAATTTGAATGGGACGATCATCTTCTTTTCGGTAAAGGTCCACGAAGAAGAATTTGTGAACGGTATCGTAGAAGTTTTTTCGCTGCACTTGCAGAATTGCGTACGGATTTCGCTTTGCGAAGTAAATCGACGTAATCGTTTCGGCGAATGCCATGGTCATATCTTTCTTCGGGGGTAAATACGGGACTACCGGACGGGTTCTTCTTGTCTGGAAAATCACGAATACGATCAGTGCGGCAATCGACAGCAAAAGGGCCGACAACAAGCCCCGGTTTTCAAAAACAATTCGTAAATAACTATTGTCTTCTTTACCATCGGATCTATCCATGCCATCTGTATCGTAATCATTGGTGTTATCCGCCAGTCTACCCAATTCCAGCATACAAATATCCTGGTTCCGGGGCAATTGATTCAAGACGAACTCCGTGTATTCGTACCCCGGTTTCCGTTTGATTTGGTAATTGAAAAATAAATTCGGCGTTGCGTGAAGATACATCCACCCCTTCCCTCTTGGCACCTTCACGAAATTCGGCAGCTCCATGAATGAGGACAGGCTCTGATACTCTTCATCGAACTCCAATTCTCCAAACGCCCACCAATCGCGGGCGACCGTGTCGTTCTCAAACAAACTGATCATCGGATATTTCTTCTTTCCGGTAAATACGTTGATTGCTTCGTCGTATTCGAGTTGAAATTCGTAATCGTTGAATAGCCTCGGATAGACGTTCTCCATCAGGTCATCGAAACTCATGAACAAGGTAGAGCCCTGCTCAATATCGGCAATGATGCTATCGATTTCATTGTTTTCGAGACCGAAATTGTTTCCAACGAATGCATACGTCTGTTCTCCCGGGGTTTGCTCAATCGTTGTTCTCAATTGGTCCCAACCTCCGATTACACGGACTTCTTTTCCTTTCTTGAGGTGAGCACTTGCCAGGGATGTAAACAGATACAGCCCGAGTGGGTCTTTGTCCGTAAGTTGATATTGCCTGTTCCAATTGGATGAGAAATAGGGTGTTCGATTGGATTTTTCCCCTTTCCCTGCGTGCTGCTCTCCACTGGAAAACAGCCAGACAAGCAGCAGAACAATAAGCAAAATGCCCGCAAACAATGTTATTTTGATCTGCTTATTCATCCTTTGGATTCAATGACTTATAGTACTGCTCCAGCGTTGGTTTCAGCTGATTGTAATTTTCCTTGTCGATGTCGTACTCTCCGTACCAAACGAGGTCATAAATCCGAATGCACTCGGCGAAAACTCCTGA
>JAURNA010000280.1 GCA_030830385.1 Crocinitomicaceae bacterium
AGAAGAAGGTAAGGATAAGTGTTTCAATGTGCGACCCATCCACGTCGGCATCACACATGATGATTACCTTGTGGTAGCGAAGTTTCTCGAGGTTGAGTGCTTTGGAATCCTCTTCGGTTCCTACCCGAACTCCCAGCGCAGTATAAATGTTCTTGATTTCCTCATTTTCGAAGATTTTGTGCTGCATTGCTTTCTCAACGTTCAAAATCTTTCCTCTCAGTGGCATGATTGCCTGAAAGTGGCGATCGCGGCCTTGTTTCGCTGTTCCTCCTGCCGAATCTCCCTCCACGAGGTACAATTCGCATTCAGCCGGATCTTTCGAAGCGCAATCAGCGAGTTTCCCGGGCAATCCGCTTCCGGACAGCACATTTTTACGCTGAACCATCTCGCGTGCCTTACGTGCAGCCGTACGAGCCTTAGCGGCCAAAATCACCTTCTGCACGATCGTTTTCGCCTCATTCGGGTGTTCTTCCAGATAATCAGAGAGCATTTCAGAAACTCCCTGGCTCACTGGTGCCGTAACTTCGCGGTTACCGAGTTTCGTTTTCGTTTGCCCTTCGAACTGAGGTTCTGCGACCTTCACGGATACAACGGCCGTCAATCCTTCGCGGAAGTCGTCTCCTTCAATCTCTACCTTTTCTTTCGCGAGTATACCGGAATCCGTGGCATACTTCTTTAGGGTATTGGTTAGTCCTCGGCGGAATCCAGAAAGGTGCGTTCCTCCTTCGTGCGTGTTGATGTTGTTTACATACGCCTGGATATTTTCTCCGTATGACGTATTGTACGTAAGTGCAACCTCCACTGGAATCCCGTCCTTCTCACCTTCGAAGTGAATCACGTCTGTAATCAGAGGTTCACGGTTTCGATCCAGGTATTTAACGAATTCGCTGAGTCCGAGTTCAGAATAGAAAATATCCGATTGAAACTTTCCGTCTTCAAGAACAACACGCTCATCAACCAGTGTGATTCGAATCCCTTTGTTCAGGAACGCCAGCTCGCGCACACGTGCTGCGAGTGTATCGTAATTGTATGTATGTACTTCGAAAATAGACCGGTCCGGAACAAATGTTACCTCTGTGCCTGTTCGGTCACTCGTACCGATTTCTTTAACGTCGTAAAGTGGCTTGCCTATTTCGTATTCCTGTTGGAAGATTTTTCCTTCGCGGTGAACCACTACCTTCAGGGAAGTAGAGAGAGCATTCACGCAGGACACCCCTACTCCGTGCAATCCTCCGGATACTTTGTAGGTATCTTTATCGAATTTACCACCGGCGTGAAGTACGGTCATTACGACTTCCAGTGCCGACTTTTTTTCTTTGGAGTGCATCGCGGTAGGAATGCCTCGACCGTTGTCTGCAACGCTAATTGAATCTCCTTCGTGAAGGATTACTGTAATTTCATCACAATAACCGGCCAAAGCCTCATCAATCGAATTATCGATAACCTCGTATACCAGATGATGCAGCCCCTTGGTTCCAACGTCTCCAATGTACATCGCAGGACGTTTTCTCACCGCCTCTAATCCTTCTAACACCTGAATGTTATCAGCGGCATAGTCCTGCTTCTTCATTTCATCGCTCATAGTCTTGTAGCTAAGGGGAAACACCCCGTTTTTGAATAACACACAAAAATAACCATCCAGCCCAGGATTAGGGCGAGATTCGACAATTTAAAACCGGAATTTATCAACAGTTTTTTGGGCAAATTGTTAATAGCTTTTTATCGTGGGTCTGAAAGATTTTTGAGCAAAAATGGAACATTCTTTGATTTTCTCCGATATACAAGGAAAGAACGGCGGCATGCGATTCATTTTTACCCTCATATTTTCACTCTTTTTTGTGACGATTTCCTTTGCTCAAAACACGGTGTTTGAAGGAACCTGGAAGGGAGTAATTCTGCGCAAGGGACAAACGATTCAGCAAGGTACGGTCCTGTATGCACAGTTTGACGTAAACGGTAGTTCGATCAGCGGCTACACCCGTGAAGAAAGTTTCGACTCCCCCTATTTCTCGGTCAAGAAATTGAGCGGAAATGCAGAGGGCGGTCAATTGTCTTTCTCACATATCGTAGAGGTCAAAAGCAAAAAAACGGGCCGCATGAAATGGTGTCGATTTGAAGCTAAACTTCAATACGATGTAAAAAAGGGCTATCTGAAGGGTGAATACGTGAGTACAGACTGCCGGAATGTTATCGGGAACATGGTACTGTACCGGGAGCAGTTTGAACTCGGCACAGGCGACGAAATGGACATGAGTCACATGTGGTTTACTCAATTCATTAAGGATTACAACGAAGGACTCAGCGCACCGGAGATTCGAAAAATGGAGCGTGACAATTTCGTCTTTGAGCCCATTTTCTTCGATTACGACAAATTTGAAATTCGTGAAACGCACCACGAATTCCTCAACCGCATGATCAAAATTGTCAAAGGGCATTCTGATCTGCGCGTAAAGGTTACGGGACACACGGATTCTGATGGATCGCATCAATACAACGACACCTTGTCATACAACAGAGCTCAGGCAATCATCGCTTACTTTGTGGCACATGGTTTGAGCAAAGATCGGCTCGTGATCGACTTCAAAGGAGAGAAAAGCCCGGCAAGTACGAATAGTACTTCTGAAGGGCGTCAGCGTAATCGCAGGGTTGATTTTGAATTCATTTAGACAATCGAAGAAGCAATGTCCTGAGATCATAATTTTCCCAATGGAATGGGTTATGGTTAGGAGGTTTTTCACAGAAAATGCAACCGATATTTTTCCATTCGTAATGTTCGTGATCGGGCTTATCTGGGCACGGGTTTCGGGTACTTTATCCGGATGAATGCGATCGGTCACAATCGAACCTGAATGATTCAAGCTGATTCAGAAAATTTCGAAGAATTCGCTTTCCTTCAGGAGTCATAACGGAGTCAGGATGAAACTGGACACCAAAGATCTTCAATTCCGGATTTTCGATCGCCATAACCACTCCTTCAGCGGATCGTGAGACAACTTCAAATTTCCCATCACCTCGTATCGCCCAACTATGATACAATCCGACGTTAAACCCTTTGGCACAACCTGTAAAGAGAGTTCCATCGGCTTTCACGTGCATCTCAACCCCATGTCGCACTGCATTGAGATTGTACAATTCATCCCCCAGGTGCTGCGCCAGACATTGCATGCCAAGACAGACGCCAAGAATGGGTATTTTACCAACGGTGTGCCCCAGAAATTCCATGCAAATTCCCGCATCTTCAGGTAATCCGGGACCAGGAGAAATTACGACTCCATCGAATAAAGGCCAGTCATTTACATCCCTGTCATTTCTTCGCACCACAACATCCGCACCCAGTTCTTCCAGGTAATGCGACAAATTATAGGTGAAGGAATCAAAGTTATCAATCAAGAGAATCCGTTGCACGAAGACTATATTTATACTAAACTTGTACAAAATTAATCAGTTGAAAAAAGGATTACAAATTCCGGGAGCCCCGGCTCCTATCGGCCCTTACAGTCAGGCAATTCTCGTTCAAAATACCCTGTATGTGTCCGGACAAATTCCGCTGGATCCGGTAACTGGTGAATGGGTCAATTCCAGTATTGCCGACGCTACCCATCAGGTGATGAAAAACCTGATCGCCCTCGTGAACGAAGCAGGAATGGATGTTGACAATATCGTAAAATGCAGTATTTTCCTGAGTGATATGGACAATTTTGCGGTGATGAATGACGTTTACGGTAGTTACTTTGGAGACGTTCCTCCCGCTCGTGAAACAGTGGAAGTAGCGCGTTTGCCGAAGGATGTAGACGTAGAAATATCCTGCATCGCCGTTCGATAAAATTGGTTGTATCAGCGACATATCAACTTTCCGTCATCATTGTCAATTACAATGTTGAACACTTTCTGAATCAATGCCTTACATCGGTCAGAAAAGCGAGCCAGAACCTCGACGTAGAGGTATTTGTTGTCGACAACTGCTCAGTAGACGGATCGCTCGAAATGTTGAAACGGGACTTTCCCGGGGTGAAGTTGATTGAGAACCGCGAAAATGTTGGTTTTTCAAAGGCGAATAACCAGGCCATCAAAGAATCAACGGGGCAATATGTGCTGTTACTAAACCCTGACACGGTCGTTGCCGAAGACACATTTGAAAAAGTTGTTGCTTTTATGGACGAGCACCCCGATTGTGGGGGCTTGGGGGTACGAATGATTGATGGTGTCGGACAGTTTCTTCCTGAATCGAAACGAGGTCTCCCGACTCCCTGGGTAGCTTTTTATAAGATCTTCGGCTTAACGAGTCTTTTTCCAACGTCTCGAAAGTTTGGTCAATATCATCAGGGGCATCTTCCTGAGCATGAGATCAACCCAACCGAAGTTTTGAGTGGGGCATTCATGCTAATGCGTGCCGAAGCATTGGAAAAAGTAGGGCTTCTGGATGAGGACTACTTTATGTACGGAGAAGACATCGATCTCTCTTATCGTATTACTCAGGGCGGCTACAAGAACTACTATTTCCCGGAAACTACCATCATCCATTACAAAGGAGAAAGCACAAAGAAAAGTTCCGTCAATTACGTCGTTATTTTCTATCGGGCCATGGTAATTTTCGCCCGAAAACACTTCTCCGGAAAAAGCGCTTCACTGAGCTCGTTTCTGATCAATTTTGCAATTTATCTTCGCGCGTTCATGGCTATATTGAGTCGGTTTGTTAAGCGCTCTTTCCTTCCTTTCATGGACGCTTTGTACCTGGTCACCGGATTGTATGCGCTCACCAATTACTGGCAAAAAGCCGGCATTGACTTTCCGGATGATTTAATCCGTTATTCCATACCGATGTACGCAGGCACGTGGTTGATTAGTTCGTTCGTGAACGGAGGCTACGACTTTCCCTTCAAACTTGCCAAGTACACGAAAGGGGTTCTCATGGGAACGATACTCATCCTCGTCGCGTATGCGATCCTGCCCAAAGACTATCAGTTTTCCCGATTATTCATCTTCGTCGGTGCAGGATGGACATTGATCTACTACTTACTATCCCGGCTCTTCTTTCATGTGGCATTCAAAGGTCGGTTCCGGTTGTTTCGTAAAAAGAAATCTTTCTCCGTTATCGCCTCAAACGAAGAACTGGAACGAATAAAAGGTTTGATTCGTAAAACTCAACCGAACGCCGGAGCAATCCTGCAAGGGTCCAGTGGTCAATTGCATCAAATTGATGCGGACGAACTCATTTTCGCCTCAAAAAATTACTCATTCGGACAAATCATAAAATGGATGTCGTACGCTTCCGGGAGAGGAATCGAATTCAAAATTGCTCCTCCCGACAAATTGCTCTTGATTGGAAGTAATTCGATTGATACTGCCGGAGAACTCTACACCCTGAATCTGAACGCATTGAACAGCGATGAAAACAAGCGCAAGAAGCGACTGTTCGACTTCGTTATTGCCTCCGGTTTCCTGATTGCTTCTCCTCTGTTGTTCTTTCTGTACAAATCTCCTCCATCCTTGTACAGAAACCTCGGAAACATTTGGATTGGTAAGCGTTCTTTTATCGGGTATACAGATATTGAAATGAAACAAGACGTTCGTCTTCCCAAAATCCGGGAAGGAATCTTTTCACCAGCCGATGCTTTGGAAGGAGCGGATAAGGCACTTCGTGAAAAATTGAATCTATTGTACTCACATGATTACTCCATGCGAAAAGATTTCAGCATCGTGCGAAAGCTGTGGAGAAATTTGGACCGGTAAACGCTCGGAACGTACAGAATTTTCGGTTATTTTTGTACTCTGAAAATTGAACCGGATTAATTCAAACAAGCAATGGCGCAAGTAGAAATCAGATTACCCAAAATGGGAGAAAGTGTCACCGAAGCAACCATTACCAACTGGTTGAAAGAAATCGGAGATACAGTAGAGCTTGACGAGCCTCTCGTAGAGGTAGCAACCGACAAAGTAGATAACGAACTTCCCTCTGAAGTGGAAGGTGTACTGGTTGAGCGGCGCTTTGAGAAAGATCAGGTTGCTCAGGTTGGTGATGTAATCGCCATTATTTCTACCGAGGGTGACGATACACCTATTGAAACCGCACCAGCCGTGGAAACAGTTACCGCAGAAGCTGCTGCTGAGGCAATCACAAGTGAAGTGCTTGAAGTCGCAGAAGCAGTGATCGGTAGTAACGGTGCTGCTGAATTGGTGAAGAACGGACCTTCCGGAAAATTCTATTCTCCGCTGGTTCGAAGCATCGCCACAAAAGAAGGCATCACGATGAACGAATTGGAATCCATCTCCGGTTCCGGCCAGGGAGGTCGTGTTACCAAGAAAGATATTCTGGCTTACATTGACGGCGAACGAATTGCTGTTGCAGCTCCGGCTCCTGAGGCCATTCCGGCTCAAAAACCACAACCCGCTGCTCCGGCCACAGCACCGAATGGAGATGGTTTCCTATCAAACATTAAAGCACCTGTGGTAACACCGAACCCAGGCGATGAGATCATCGAAATGGACCGTATGCGTAAGATGATCGCCGACCACATGGTGATGTCTGTTCACGTTTCTCCTCACGTTACCAGTTATGTTGAAGCCGATGTAACGAACATTGTAAACTGGAGAAACAAGATTAAAACCGACTTTGCAAACCGTGAGGGTGAAAAAATGACCTTTACTCCGATCTTTATCGAAGCGATCGTAAAAGCAATCAAGGATTTCCCAATGGTAAACGTTTCCGTTTCCGGAAATACCATTGTGAAGCGCAAAAATATCAACGTCGGAATGGCAACGGCACTTCCTTCAGGAAACCTGATCGTTCCGGTGATTAAGAATGCCGACCGATTGAACCTTACAGGGTTGACAAAATCGGTGAACGAGTTGGCCGACAACGCACGTAACAACAATTTGAGCCCGGAAGATATTCAGGGGGGAACTTACACCGTTACCAACGTAGGAACGTTTGGAAATGTAATGGGAACTCCGATTATCAATCAACCTCAGGTTGCCATTCTTGCCCTCGGAGCCAT
>JAURNA010000281.1 GCA_030830385.1 Crocinitomicaceae bacterium
AAACCTATGAACATCGGAATCGTGCTTTACCCAACGTATGGAGGAAGTGGAGTTGTAGCAACGGAATTGGGTAAATCATTGGCTCAAAAGGGCCATAAGGTTCATTTCATCACGTATGCATTGCCTGTTCGATTGGGATCTTTTCGTGAAAACATAACCTACCATGAAGTACGTGTTTCCGATTACCCCTTATTCGATTACCAGCCCTACGAAACGGTTCTTGCCAGTAAAATGGTCGATGTTGTTAAACACGACAAACTCGATATCTTACACGTTCACTACGCCATTCCGCATGCATCTGCCGCGTATATGGCGAAGAAAATCCTGAAAGCACAGGGAATTAATATTCCGTTTGTGACAACTTTACACGGTACGGATATCACACTCGTTGGAAAAGACCCTTCTTTCGAGCCTGTTATTACCTTTTGTCTGAATGAATCAGATGCAGTCACGGCGGTTTCTGAAAGTTTAAAAGCAGATACATACAGGCACTTCTCGACAGATTGCGAGATTGAAGTGATACCCAATTTCGTGCAGGTAGCGAATGATTCTGTGCCAGACCTCAAAGAAATCAAAGCGCGTTATGCACCCAATAACGAACGAATTCTCTGCCATATATCGAACTTTAGAAAGGTGAAGCGCGTTCAGGATGTACTGGAAGTGTTTGAGCGTGTGAATAGGAGCATTCCGTCAAGAGTTTTGTTTGTAGGAGACGGTCCTGAACGCTATGCGCTCGAAGAACGGTGCAGACAACTTGATCTGTGTGATAATGTTATCTTCTTGGGGAAAATCCGCGATACGCAACAGGTGTTGCAGATTGCTGATGTGTTTGTGTTGACTTCAGAAACGGAGAGCTTCGGACTAGCTGCCCTGGAAGCAATGGCAATGGGAGTTCCGGTAATTTCGTCAAACACCGGAGGAATACCGGAAGTGAATGTTCATGGAGAAACTGGATTTCTGTCGAATGTGGGAGACGTAGAGGATATGGCAAAGAACACCATGGAAATTCTTGCGTCAGATGAAGTGCTTTCGGCCTTTCGGGAACGAGCATTGAACAGAGCGCGGGAATTTTCAGTTGAACGGGTTGTAGAGTCTTACGAAACCCTGTATGGGCGGGTCTTAAAAAAATCCCCGCTACCGGGTAGCGAGGATTTGCACTGATATTTTCGTTTGATTACACGTTTTCGATAATCATCGCAGAAGCACCACCGCCTCCGTTGCAGATTCCGGCTCCACCGAGCTTTCCTCCGTTTTGTTTCAATACATTGATCAACGTAACGATGATGCGCGAACCTGAGCTTCCCAGTGGGTGTCCAAGTGCCACCGCTCCTCCGTTCACGTCTACTTTAGCCGGATCTAATCCGAGTTTCTGGGTATTTACAATTCCCACTACGGAGAATGCTTCGTTCAATTCCCAGAAATCAATGTCCGAAGTGGACAATCCAGCTTTTTCGAGCGCGCGGGGAACAGCTTTTGAAGGCGCAGTAGTAAACCACTCCGGCTCGTGTGCAGCATCCGCGTAGCTCACGATTTTTGCCAATGGTTTTACCCCCAATTCTTCCACTTTTTCACCGCTCATCAATACAAGAGCAGATGCACCGTCGTTCAGCGTTGATGCATTTGCAGCCGTAACCGTTCCTTCTTTGGTGAAGACTGCACGCAACTGTGGAATCTTTTCAAGCTTTACGTTTGTATATTCTTCGTCTTTGTCTACCACGATTGCATCTCCACGTCGCTGCGGTACTTCAACCGGAACAATCTCGTCGCTAAACTTTCCATTGTCCCAGGCTTCGGCTGCTCGACGGTAAGATTCGATTGCAAAAGCATCCTGATCTTCACGCGTGATGTTGTTTTCCGTTGCACATTTATCGGCACAAACACCCATGTGAACCTGATTGTAAACATCAGTAAGACCGTCTTTCACCATTCCATCTAACAGCTTAACATCACCGAGTTTCGTTGCCGTTCTCGCACTCATGTAGTGCGGAACCGAACTCATGTTTTCCATTCCCCCTACCACTACTACGTCGTTGTCTCCGGTGAGAATAGACTGCGCTCCAAGACTGATGGACTTCATGCCGGATGCGCAAACCTTATTGATGGTCGTGCATGGAACATTCTGCCCGATTCCGGCAAAGATTGAGGCTTGACGAGCCGGTGCTTGTCCTAAATTTGCCTGTAATACATTCCCCATGAATACCTCATCTACTTTGTCTGCAGAAATACCGGCAGAGCTGAGTGCTCCTTTGATAGCGACTGCTCCTAGCTCAGGTGCAGGAACAGATGAAAGTGCCCCGCCAAAACTTCCCATGGGAGTTCGAACAGCGGAAACGATGTATACTTCTTTACTCATTCTATTGATTGGTTTTTTGCATTGCGAAAATAGCAATAAGAACGAAAATCGTATACAATTAATCTATTGCATTGATGCCGGCTACTCATTATTTTTGATGTATATGAAATACTTTTTAACACTAACGATTACGATCATGGCAAGTACAACCCTTGGTCAGGATTCAGTGGCTGACTCCACTCCCCAGAAGTGGCAATTGAAGTCCATTTATGTTGCCAACGGAACCCAGAGCTCATTCGTGAATTGGGTTTCCGGGGGACGAAATAGTATTTCCCTTCTCGGATACATTACAGCATCGGCGAATTACCGGAAAAATAGTTTGAAATGGACAAATGACTTCCATTTCGCACTCGGCGGGCTGCAATATATCGACAAGGGAGCATCCGAAGGCATTCAAAAATCGGATGACCGCATGGAATGGGCTTCGAATGTTGGATATCGTTTGAAAAACGATAAATATTGGTTTTTGTCCGTTGTCGGTGGATTCAGAACACAGTTTCTGGATGGTTTTGCAAATGCGGGAGACTCTTTGCGCTCTTCGACATTTATGGCGCCCGGATACGGAAACTTCGCTCTGGGAATTGATTTTACGCCGAGTCATAATTTTTCTGTATTTCTTTCACCACTGGCAACCAAACACACCTTTGTGAGAGATGAACGACTGGCAGATGCAGGTCAATTTGGAGTGACTCCCGCCGTGTATGACGAAACAACCGGAGACATAATAACAAGAGGTAAAATGTATCGAGGAGAATTTGGATCTTACTTCAAAATCAAGTACAGCAGGGTGTTGGCCAAGAATATCGACATGAAAGCCAAGCTGGATTTATTCTCCAACTACATCGAAGATCCGGAGAATATTGACGTCAACGCGGAAGTCTTATTCACCTTCAAAGTCAACAATTGGTTCTCAGCATCTTTGAACTGGAACCTAATCTATGATCACGATATCATTCAACGTACGCAATTTAAATCGGTTCTCGGGCTTGGAATTTCCTACACAATGAGAAACTTCGACGAATAGCCTTTCACAATTTTTGTGAAAACAAAAGAAGGAAGAGCAGTCCTTTTTTGGGCTCTGTGTCGGCCAGTTTATTAACTTCGTGTACCACAATGAACATATTTGCCGACATCTCTCTTTGGTGGTTGATTCCATGGGCAATTCTAAGCCTTGGGTTGGCGTGGCTGTATTACCGTAAACAGAAGATGCTGGCGGACGTATCGCATTGGACCCTGAAAGGACTGATCGCATTGCGAAGCATGGGGATTTTTATTCTCGGCTTGCTTCTCATGGGGCTTTTGTTCGAGGATATCGACTCGAAATCTCAAAAACCTGTATTCATAACATTGGTCGATAATTCGGCGTCTATGCTGAATTATTCAGACAGTGGCCAGGTCAACAAGCAGGTAGCGTCTTTTCAGTCCAGACTCAAAGACCAATACGGAGATCGTTTTGATTGGGCATTTTACACGATTGGATCGGAAGTAGGAGATACGAAAGCCACCTACGATCAGAATGCCTCCAACCTCGAGAAGGGATTTGAGCAGATTTACACCCAATACTACAATCAGAACATTGGAGGTATCTGCCTCATTTCCGATGGGAATTACAACACAGGCGGGCATCCTCAGTATTCGGCCGAACGCATTGCTCTGACTCCTGTATTCTCCCTGGGAGTAGGGGATACGATCAAAAAGAAAGACCAGGTAATTCGCAATGTAAGTGCGAATGAAATCACATTTTATCGGAATCAGTTCCCGGTTCAGATTGATATTCAAGGAATAAAAACGGGGAAGGTTAACAGCGAAGTGACGATTTCCAGAAACGGCAAAAAGCTGGTTTCGGAAGTGATTCGTTATGAGAACGGCACGCTTGACTTCAATCAGGTGAATGCTTTGCTGGATGCTGATGAAATTGGGTTTCTGGAATATATAGTGGAGGTAAAACCCTTGTCGAATGAATCGGGTTATGAGAACAACCGGTGGAGTTTTTACGTCGAGGTAATCGATTCGCGAAGCAAGATCTTAATGTTATCAAGAGCTCCGCATCCGGATGTTGCCGCCATTAAAAGCATCATTGAAACAGATGAAAATGTCGAAGTGAAGTCGTTACTGGCATCTGAATGGACTGGAAAGCTGGATGAATATTCACTATTGATTTGGCACGACCCGGGAAATCAACCTGATCAGGCGATTATCGATGAAATCAAGCGAAATAAATTGCCTGTTTGGTACATTCTTGGCACAAGAAGTTCCCAGCAAACTGCCAACCGATTGGGGATTCCAGTAAACCTGCCGCGAGCGGGACGTCTGGATGATGCCCAGGTGAGTCTTAAATCGGGGTTCCAATTATTTGAACTTTCGGACAAATTACAGAATGCTGCTCCCAATTGGCCGCCGTTAATCGTTCCTTTTGGTGGAGTATCCATCGGAAATGGAAGCGCTGTATTGACCCAGAGAATCGGCCCGGTTGTAAAATCCGATCCGGTTTGGGCATTTGGCAACGGCAGTAACAAGCAGTGTCTGTTGATTGGGGAAGGAATTTGGCGCTGGAAACTCATGGAGTATGCACGCACTGGAAAATCGGAAGGGTTTCGTGAACTGATCGGGAAAACGGTTCAATATCTTCTTGTGAAGCGAAATACAGATGCATTGCGCATCCATATGCCGCGACGTTTTACGGTGAATGAGGACGTGATCATCAATGCGGAATTCTACAACTCTTCGCTTGAGCAGATTACAGAGCCGGAGATTTCGTTCCGATTAAAAGACGAAAATGGATCTGTGGTAAATTATGTCTTCGCAAAAGCAGAGAAGAACTATCGCTTGGTTCTCGGTCAAATGAAACCGGGACGATACGATTGGACGGCATCTGCTCAGCACGCAGGCAAGAAATACGAGAAGTCAGGATCCTTTGTGGTGTCAGATGTTTCTCTGGAGCACCTTGAATCAAGCGCAAATCATGCTGTTTTGCGATCTGTTGCCGCTGCAACAAACGGTTCTTTCCACCAATTAAAGAATGCGGATCAGCTAATCGATGACATAGGAAAACGTCAGGATATGGTAACGGTTCACTATGAAGAATCGACATTCAAGGACATTGTTGATTACCCATGGCTCTTTGTCTTCGTGATTCTGATTTTGGGTTTTGAGTGGTTTGTCAGACGACGAATTGGCACCTATTGATATTTCCACACAATATTTTAATGTGTGTACCGTTTTTAAGGTACAAAGACAAACATTCAAAACAACGCCTATGTTGAAAAAGTACCCTGAAATTGCTCCCGGCGAGGAGTTGAAAACCGCCCCGACTCCCGAAATACTGAATGCGATACTGAACTACAGTAAGTCGATCGAAGTGAAAAAAGCGGAGGGAAAACCCAGAAAAATATTGATCAATTTAAATTAAGAAGAGAAACCCTGAAAATCCCCTAACCAGGGAGAATCAGGGTTTTCTTTTTTTACCAGATTCTGGCAACTTTCTTTTCCGGGTTCCTCATTGGATCTTCTTCGAGAACGTTAAACGTTTCGAAAAACTCCGGACAATTCATTAAGGGGCCATTCACCCGATACATTCCCGGTGCGTGTGGATCGTTCGCAATGCGATTTTTCAATTCCTCTTCTGTGTAGTTGATTTTCCACACTTGAGCATATGCAATGAAAAAGCGCTGGGCGGGTGTGAATCCCATTCTTTTCAATCCCGATTTGAATTCATCCGTTCGCTGATACGCATGAAAAGCCATGATCAGTCCACCAAGGTCTGCAATGTTTTCTCTCATGGTCAAATCTGGGTTCACACAATGGCCTTCAACCGGGCAAAATCCGGCAAATGTCTCTCCAAGGATCCCCGTAC
>JAURNA010000282.1 GCA_030830385.1 Crocinitomicaceae bacterium
ACAATTATCTGTTTGCGAAGAAGCACAACGGAACGTTCATTATCCGCATTGAGGACACGGATCAAACGCGTTTTGTTCCCGGTGCTCAGGAGTACATTCTGGATGCGCTTGCGTGGTGTGGAATTATGCCGACCGAGGGCCCGGGTCTTGGTGGTAACCACGGTCCGTATGTTCAGTCTGAACGACGGGAAATGTATCGTCCATACGCAGAGCAACTTGTAAAAGAAGACAAGGCTTATTATGCGTTTGATACGGGTGATGAACTCGACGCTATGCGAAAGCAGGCTGAGCAAATGGGTATGCCGAACTGGCAATACAACAGCGTAACGCGCACGTCAATGAAAAATTCATTGACACTTCCTGCAGATGAAGTTCAAAGTCGTCTCGAATCAGGAGAACCGTACACGATTCGTTTCAAAATGCCACGCAACGAAGACATTCGTTTCGAAGATGCCATTCGTGGGTGGGTCGTGGTGAATACCAACAACCTTGACGACAAGATTCTCTTTAAATCGGATGGGATGCCGACTTATCACCTGGCAAACATTGTTGACGATCACGCAATGGAAATCAGTCATGTGATTCGCGGTGAAGAATGGCTTCCTTCTGCCCCGCTACATGTCATGTTGTACGATGCATTCGGTTGGGACCGTCCATCGTTTGCACACCTTCCGCTGATTTTGAAACCCAATGGAAAGGGGAAATTGTCAAAACGCGATGGGGACAAAGGGGGCTTTCCGGTCTTCCCTACCGATTGGAAAACTGCCGATGGAGAAACATTCACGGGATATCGCGAGCAAGGGTATTACCCGGAGGCCTTCAACAACATGCTGGCATTTCTGGGGTGGAATCCCGGAACGAACCAAGAGATTTTTTCATTGGACGAATTGGTTGCGGCTTTTACGCTTGAGCGCGTTTCAAAATCAGGTGCAAAATTCGATCCCGACAAGACGCGTTGGTTCCAGCAACAGTACTTGCGCAACAAGAGTGATGAGGAACTTGCGGATGAATTATCGCAACATTTAACTGAATCTTGCGAAAAATCATCGCTTATTGCCATTTGTCGATTGATGAAAGAGCGCGCTACGTTCGTTCAGGATATCATAACGGAGGGTGCTTTTTTGTTTGACCGGCCCAAGGCTTACGACGAGAAAACGGTTCATAAAAAATGGAAGGAAACCGCCGGAGATTTAATGGCTGATTTCCGCGCAGAACTTGCTTCTCTTGGCGACTTTTCTGCTGCGTCTGTGGAGACGTGTTTCAAGTCGTTTATCGAAACCCGTGCGTTGGGAATCGGTGCGGTTTTACCTTTGTTCCGTTTATTGCTTACCGGCAAGGGTATGGGACCCAGCATGTTTGAGATTGCCGCGTTTTTGGGTAAGGAAGAATCGCTTGAGCGCATGTCGATTGGATTGCGCGAACTGGCATCTATCAACGCGCAATGAAACACACCATTGAGGTAAACGGAATTAAGCTGTATGCGTACCACGGATGTTTGCCGGAGGAAGGAAAAATCGGCGGGCACTACCTTGTGGATGTTTCGGTAGATACCGATTTTGTCAAGGCAACTCAAACGGATGATCTTTCGAAAACGGTCGATTATGTCTCGATTAACGCGATTGTAAAAGAAGAAATGGCCATTCGTTCCAAATTGATTGAACATGTGGGTCAGCGCATCGTCAATCGATTGAAAAATGAACTGAAAGGAATTGTTGGTATTCAGATAAAAGTAACCAAGCTCACTCCACCCATTAACGGCGATGTAGACAACGTTGCAATTATTATTTCGGAATAGTCATTCGTTTGAAATTTTCTTACATTTGCCAACGCTTCAGCACAGCTGAAATGGTTCCGTGGCCGAGTGGCTTAGGCACCGGTCTGCAAAACCGGGTACAGCGGTTCGAATCCGCTCGGAACCTCACTTCAAACCCAATTCAACATGAGTTGGGTTTTTTGCTTATCACACCTTGATTACAACGTGTCTTGAATCAGTTCAATTCGCTTTCCGTTTTGGTAAAGAACAGCGGTATCGGGACCCACTTTTTTCAGATAATACACAAGCACGCCGATTTCAAGACTGTCTCCGGATGAAACGCAAGGATGTGAAAACCCATTCCATCGCACCTCGTCCGAGCCAAATATCCATTGAACGGAATCGTTCTGTTTCCATTTCCCGATCAGGTTGGCGTACTTTTCGGATACTTTCCGTTCTGATGTTTCCTCCGCTTCGATTCCACAGCCCCCTGTAATCACACTTAGACAAAAAACACATTTCGCAAAAATGCCTCGTTTCATGCCGGTAAAGAAAATCAAAATATTACAACTACCTTCGCGGCAGAATTTGGTGTATGAAGATCGGAAAGGATTTTGAAAAGATTGAATTTGAGATGTTTGGGCTTGAATTATTAGAGCCCAATGCATTCATTGGAGACATACTGATTGCTGCGTTTTCTCTGTATGCGTTCTTTCAACTCAGACATGCTCCCGTATCGCCATTCTTCTCCCACTGGAAACGCTTTTTCCTCTTGTTCGTACTCAGTTTTATCGCTGGTGGATTTGGGCATTTGATGTTCAACTATTGGGACGTTCCCGGAAAATACCTTTCCTGGTACCTGGGCATCCTCTCCCCTTACTTTATTGAGCAGGCCATGGGATCTATGCATCCGAATGAACGAATCCGAACGTGGTGGATGAATCTGAGCCACCTAAAACTGGCACTGTCATTAATGGGCGAAACGCTCGTGGTTGCTTTCCTTGATTTGTCAGAAAATCCTACGAATGGAATGCACGTGATTACAGCTACAACCAGCATCGGTTTGATTGCTTCTCTGGGGTTTCTGGGAAGGTATTACCAGAAGCTATTTCACGACGGATTCAAGTACTTCTGGTGGAGTGTATTGACCATGATTCCGATCCTTGTGCTGCAATTGGGTAAAATCAGTTTCTTTCAGTGGTTTGACCGTAACGACGCGAGTCATTTGCTCATCATTGTTGGAATCTATTGTTATCTCACTGGGATTCAGGCACATCAAGCGGTGCTGCAATCGAAGGTAGAATCAACGTGAGATCGTAAGATGACTGCTCATCCTAACTGGATTTCCTAGGTTGTCTTTCGCGATGATGAAGTACATGTAACGGTTGTTCTGATCCGTGGGTGGTACGGGTTCACCGGTGCGTTGATCGATTCCGTCCCACTTAAAGTCTGGAGTATCGGAAGTAAATACGACTTCGTTGCGCACATTCAGAACCACCACGCTAAAGTCATTTACTCCATCAATATCGATGGAGAAGAAATCATTTCTGTCGTCGTTGTTCGGCGTAAATACATTCACCAATCGACCGATTCTGTAAGCGCTTTCTGGTTGTTGTTCAGCAACCTCTCTTTGTGGCGTTTCGGGAAGGTCTTTTCGCATTCCCCGCGCGGATTTTTGAAGCCCTTCTGATGGTGTTCCAAAGCGTTCACCCGTGGCTTTTGTATCGGATATCTGTACTCCGCGATCGCTCCCATCGCCAAATGGTTTTCCATCGGTATTCTCATCCGTAGGGCTTGTGATCGGTTCACTGGTAGCTGAACGCGGATGATTCACCAGGTGCTCACGCTGAATGTCGAACGGCAATTCATCACCGGATTTTCTTTGTTCTTCATTTTGAATCGGGTCTGAATCTTCCAATTGCTCCGATGTGACGCGTTCGTCTTCTGAGGTCGGACCCCATTTCTCTTCAACAAGCTCATTCGTATCCTCAGGTCTTTGTTCCGTTGCCTGTTGAGCCTGAGCCATCGGATCTCGGGACTCTTCCTTGCCTGAAACAGCCACGATGATTACTCCCGTCGTTACCGCTGTCGAAATCCCTATTCCAATCAGCCACTTGGAAAGCATGGACATTCCACCTGCCGTCGCGCTTGTCGCAGCAGAAGAACCTACCTGAGCTGCAATTTGCGTCCACAACTCGGGATTTACCGGAGCTTCATAATTTCCCAATTTCTGAGAAAACAACTCTTTTATTTCGTCCTTACCTTCCAATTTCCAATTCTTCAACTTTTGTTTTCAGGTATGCTTTTGCCCGAGAATATTGCGATTTGGATGTATTCTCTGTGATTCCCAACTGATCGGCTATCTCTTTGTGAGAATATCCTTCGATGGCAAACAGGTTGAACACGGTTCGATACCCATCCGGCATATCACGTATCAATTTGAGCAAATCTTCTTCCATCAATGAACTCAGTATGTTCGCATCGAATTCGATCTTGTAATCTACATTATCTACGGATACATTGCTCATATGTTTCGCGTCTCTTCTGATCTGATCAAGGCTGGTATTCACCATTATTCTTCGGACCCAACCCTCAAACGAACCTTTGCCGTTGTAACGATCCAGACTGGAAAATACCTTTACAAATCCATCCTGAAGCACGTCTTCAGCCAGCTTTTCATCACGCATATACCGCAAACATACCCCCATCATCCGGGGCGCAAACCTTTCAAACAACTTACGCTGAGCCAGTGGATTTTTCTCCAGACATTCTTTTACCAATTGCTGTTCGTCCATTGACCCTGCGTCATTTGAGTAGACTAAAAAACGTGAAAAAAGGTTGCATCGTTGCGAATTAAAGTACAAAAAAGTTACTTTCGCTTTACCAAAATAGCAGATGAAACCGTTAATTTTTATCCTATTGTTGCTATGCAGTGCTGTTTCTTTTGCTCAAAAGAAAACCAGGTTAACGTTAAGAAAAGGCGATTGGGCAGCACAACTTCAACTCAATAATTCTGACGTCCTTCCTTTCCAAATGGAAATCCGAAAATCCGAAGGAGCCTTCACACTCAACGTAAAAAACGGCGCTGAGATTATTACGTTAGATGATTTGGTTTTTGAAGGAGACAGCGTTCGGGTTCGTTTTCCCTTCTTTCATTCGGAACTCATTTTCACCTCTCTTTCCAAAAAATCATTGGAGGGATACTGGGTGAATTACAACAAAGGAGACAATTACACCATTCCCTTACTTGCCAAAAAAGAACGCAACTCCACCCGATTCATGGTGAAGGAAGTGGATAACCCAATGGATGTGAATGGTCGTTGGGCAGTAACGTTCGAACCCAATACAGATGGAGCTTATCCTGCAATAGGAATATTCGATCAGGAGAGGAATTCCTCCAACGTGAGTGGAACGTTTTTAACGGAAACAGGAGACTATCGATTTCTGGAAGGAACCGCAACCGACGACAGTCTTTTCCTCTCTTGTTTTGATGGGGCACATGCCTTTTTGTTCACTGCAGCGAAGCAGAATGATTCACTTCATGGACGTTTTCTAAGTGGAAAGCATTGGCAAAGTGAATGGATTGCAGTAAAAAATGACGAGGCTCAACTTACGAGTCCGGATGAATTGACCTACGTAGTTGAGGACCGTCCGGTTAAATTTGCACTCAAAGATTTGAATGGACAGGATTTTAACTTTCCAAGCGAAACCTATCAAAACAAAGTGGTGATCATTCAGATCATGGGTACATGGTGTCCAAATTGCCTGGACGAAACCATGTATTACAAGCAATTGTTTGAGCATTATCACGATCGTGGTCTGGAGGTCATTTCCATTGGTTATGAAGCTGCGGAAGAGTTTGAACAACAAGCGGCAAGTATTCAACGGCTACGTGAAAAACTTGAACTCGACTTTACTTTTGTCGTAGGGGGACAGGCAAACAAGGGATTGGCTTCTGAACATTTTTCCATGCTCAACAGAATCATCTCCTTCCCTACTTCCATTTTTATTGGCAGAGACGGTAAAGTAAAACGTGTTCACACCGGATTCAACGGTCCGGGAACCGGAAGCCACTACCAGGAATACGTAGAGAATACCAACTCCCTGATTGAATCGTTGTTAACGGATTAAGCACACGCTATTTTTCCAACGCGGCGCTCATGGCGTCCCCCTTCAAATGGTTCATTCAGAAACACCTTCACCATTTCAAGTGCTTCTTCTGTAGAAACAAAACGTGCCGGCAAGGCAATTATATTCGCATCGTTATGGCTTCGTGCCAATTGAGCAATTTCTGATTTCCAGCAGAGGGCACTGCGGATTCCCTGGTACTTATTGGCCGTCATATTGATGCCATTGCCGGATCCGCAAATGAGTATGCCCAGCATTCCCTCGTTGGATTCAACCATCTCAGCCACAGGATGAGCAAAATCAGGATAATCGATACTCTCTTCCGAATAACACCCGAAATCTTTCACTTCGTATCCGGATTCTTCCAAAAACGAGATAATGTGTTGCTTGAGTCCAAAGCCGGCGTGGTCACAACCAATAGGAATAATTTGCTTCATAAAACAAAATTAGCGCTAATTCACAATCCGGCAAACTTTTACACATCAAGACGCTGAAAGTTCCATTTTTGGATGCTACTTATTCACGATGAACGTCAAATACTCGTGAATAACTGTGGGAAGAATCTCATTTCTTTTTCTTGCATTCTTTAGAATTTTGTATATACCGTTGAGCAATTGAGATAACCAAGAAAGTTAACCGGAATTTTACGACAGGTTTTCACGACATTATTTACACAGAAACCACTCCCTTCCCCGGTCTTTTCATTCACATTCCATTTCTCAACCTTAATTGTGTACAATCCATCTAACTAATTGTTGAATAAGCATCTATCACGTTGAAATCTTGTTCATAAACACAGCTAAAACACGCATAACTTAAAATCACAAAAAAAACTCCAAATTCTTCTGAACATATCAACAATCCTAATAAAGAAGAATAAATAGTTTCTTTAAAAAAAGTTATTTATTCTATGATTTTACCGACTGGGTTTTAAATTGGCTTTCTCGCTTTGATGAACATAACCTAATTTAGCGGAATCAGGACACAAAATCATGAACAGGAAAAGCACGCTTTCAAAGATGTTTCGTAACAGGACCTCAGGGATTTGCCGACATGCCGTGTACGAAAACATTTTTGAACGACTCATAGTTCCGTATGCCATTGTAGCACTGTTCATCGCTCCCCTGTTTATATGGCTTGCTTACGACACAAACATACCGGAATCGTACCTCACCATTGCGGCATCATTTGCATTTCTGCTTCCGATTTACATTCTGTTGTGCGCATTCATCAAAGTACTGAACAGGCGGCTGATCATTTTCCTTTACGCACACCTTTTCGGAACAACCCTGTATGCCTACATCCAACTGTACAGTTCTGGCTTTGATGGCGATGAATTCGTTATGTTTTTCGCATATTATGCCCTGTGCATCATATTGATTCAACGCTTATACGCCGTGATCATATACAACGGAATGATCCTGGCGTTGCTCGTTCACGGATCACAAAGTTCCGGAGAATTGTTCCCGGATCAAGAGTTTGTCTATGCGTTGTTTACCGTATTTTCCCTGGTATCTATTATCGTTTGTCATTCGAAGAGAACGCTGACGGACTCCGTTGATAAATACGTGAATTACCTCCGGGAAATCATAAACAATCCTGGTTGGGGATACTTTCTTTTTGAGTGCAAAGTCGATCGTATAACTGTGATTGACTACAACCAGAAAGCAGTTTGTGAACTGGGTGTGGAAAACCCCACTGATGTGAAGATGGGAGAGCGATTTACATCGTTTCTTACCCGGGAAGAAAAGGTTGAAATATACAGGTTAAAAACCGGTAAAAGTTACCGGAAAAACATTCAGTACTATCGCCACAATGAACTGCAGCACATCGAGATTGAAGTCATACTCATCAACTACCGAAAAGAAACCTATTGGCTGGCTCGAATCGGCAATGTAACCGACGAAATAAAGAAACGTGAGCAGCTTGAGGTAAACGAGCGGAAATACCGAAATCTCTACAATCAGAATAAGGCTGGTGTATTCACGTTGGACAAAAAATCGACCATCATCAACGGAAATACAGCGTTTTGGGAGATGTTTGAAGGTACGGTGAATGTAGGGGAGAATTTATTTTCGGGAGATCAGCTCAAAGAATGGTCGTTCATTCAGGAGTTACTTGAATCGAAAGAAAACATTCAGAGTTATCAGACACAAGTTACCCTGCACAACGGAAACGAGAAGATTTTCATTTTCAACTGGTACTTTGATCAACAAACACAAAACATCGAAGGATCGGTTATTGACTCAACAAACATCCAACGGACATCTCAAGCACTGAAGCAAAGTGAGAAAAAATATCGATCCATTTTTGAAGAATCGTACGATGCCATTTTGGTTTTGGATAAAGACGTAATCGTGGATGTCAATCGTCGGGCTGTTCAGCTCTTTGGAATTTCCGAGGAGGAACTCCTGAACGAACCGTTGTTTAAACTCAGCATCGATACAAGCGATCGCAACCGGAAACGCTACGATGATCACTTCGAAAAACTGGCCAATCTGCGGAGTACAAAATTCGACTGGCTGTTCAACAGTAACGGCTACGTCGTAGAAGCCGAAGTATCGTTGGTGGAAATTATTCTCGAAGAAAAACTCTTTTATCAGTGTGTTATTCACGACCGTACGGACCTTAATAAAAACCTTCGTGAAGTAGAACGGAACCAGCGAAATCTGGAACGAATTCTTGAGAGCAACCCGGAAGGAATATTGATAGCATCCGGACCTGAAGTCATGTACATGAATCCAGAAATGAAACGGCTGATGGGGGATTCGCTTCAACTTCAGGACCTATTCGTTGAGGATGATCAAAAGCGTTTTCAGGATTTGTACGATGCTCAGAACAAGTCGAAAACACAGCAGAATACGTCACTGGAATTGATGAGTAAAGACGGAGAACTGCTTCTTGTGGATGTAACGATGGTGCCTACGATCTACGAGGATGTTGAATCGACCCTGATCATCATAAAGGACATTTCAGTTCAGAATGTACTTGCCAAACAACAATTGCGTGCCGAGATTGCCGAAGAAACCAACAAGAAACTAGCGGACGAAATCGTGGATAGAATTCATGCTGAAAAACAACTGCAGGATCAATTTCTCCGAACACGTGCTATTTTGGACAGTTCCTCCAATACATTTCTTCTTACACTTACAAAGGATATGCTGATTTCTACCTACAATACGCACTTTCATTGGTATTGTAAGCGTATTTTTCAGATCAGCGTAGAAGAAAAAAATCATTTCTATGACCTGTTTAGCGAAATGCTGTCAGATGTGCAAATTCGCTTATTCCGACGCATGTTTACCTACATTCTGAAAGGTGGATCTCGCCAGATGGAAGTTCAAATTGGAGACAAGGAGCTCGACATTTGGATGGAGATTTTCATGAGTCCGATTTTTGATACTGAAGGAGTGATATCGGAAATTTCCATCGTTGCGCACGATATCAGCGAGAAAAAGAAGACGAGCATCGAGATAGAAGAATCGTTGAAAGAAAAAGAAGTACTGCTCAAGGAGATTCATCACCGGGTAAAGAACAATCTGCAGGTAATTTCGAGTATTCTGAACCTTCAAAGTTCGTTTATCACCGACGAAAACACACTGGGTATCCTTCAGGAAAGTCGAAACCGGATTCGTTCCATGGCGATCATCCACGAGAACCTGTACCGTACCGAAGATTTTTCAAGTGTAAACTTTGCAGAGTACCTCAAAAACCTTACTGCCAACCTAGTGGCCACTTATCGCATCCACGATCAAGTCTTGCTGCATTCGGATCTGGAAAACATTGACCTGGTTCTTGATCAGGCGATTCCGTGTGGCTTGTTGGTGAATGAATTGATCACAAATGCGCTCAAATACGCCTGGGATGAAGGCGAAACAGGATCCATTGTCGTTGAGTTGAAACAAGAAGGAAAATACGTTCATTTAATGATTGCCGATGACGGACGAGGGCTACCGATGGCTTACGAAGACATGAATTCGGATACACTCGGGCTGCAATTGGTTGCCACACTTACTGAGCAGCTGGATGGAGAAGTGAAAGTTGAAGTCAAAAAAGGAACGAAATATTTGATTAAATTTGAAAATATCAAACCACTTGTGCATGTCAAAGATTAATGTTCTTGTTGTCGAAGATGAGTCGATCGTTTCCAAAGATATTCAGCACAGCCTCAAAAAGCTCGGCTACAATGTAGTTGGAGCAGCAGCAACAGCAGAGAAGGCAATTGAATTAGCCAATTCTGAAAATCCCGATATTGTTTTGATGGACATCATGCTGAAAGGTGAGCTGAATGGAATAGAGGCAGCAAGTATCATTCGTGAGAACAATTCCATTCCGGTGATCTTCCTCACGGCCTATGCTGATGAATCGACCCTGTCAAAAGCGAAAATCACCGAACCCTACGGATACATTCTCAAACCGTTCAAAGAAATCGATCTTCATACAACGATTGAGATGGCGATATACAAGCACGGGAAAGAACAGGAAGTGATAAAGCAACGCGATCTTCTCTTTTCAATTGTAGAAATCAAAGACGCCAACCAGGCAAGTTATATTTTCGTGAAATCGAACAGTAAGCTGATCAAGTTGAAAAATGAAGACATTTACTACATTGAAGCCTTGAAAGACTACGTGGTGATTCACACCCTAAATACACGGTACACGATTCACTCGACCATGAAGGACATCGATGCGAAAATGGGCAAAGACGATTTTGCACGCGTACATCGATCCTACATCGTTCGCCTTGACAAAATTGCTACGATTGAGTATCCGAACCTTACGTTGGAAAACATCGACAGGCTCATTCCAATCGGAGGTTCGTACCGGGATGATTTAAACAAGCGAATCAAACTCGTTTAATCTTCGATCAACTCTAAGTCAATGGTTCTTTTGCGGGTGGAAACTTCGTAAATGCGCACTTTTACGCGATCACCAAAGTTGTATTTCTTCTTTGTTTTAGCGCCTTCAATCACGTATCGGTCAGCATCAAAATAGAATCGATCTCCGGGAATTTCCTGCATTGGAATCATTCCTTCGCAGTGGTTTTCATCCATTTTCACAAAGATTCCAAACTCCGCGATTCCGGAAACGAATCCTTCAAATTCCTGTCCTATCTTATCGATGACAAACAGCGTTTGGAAGTACTTCGTGCTTTCCCGTTCAGCTTCAATTGCTTTGCGCTCCATCCGTGAAATACGCCTACAAACATCACGCAATTCATTTCCGTATCTGTGTTTTTGTTGAGTCAGTTCTTCCTGTAGAATTCGATGCACAACCAAGTCGGCGTATCGACGAATAGGTGAGGTGAAGTGCGTGTAGAACGAGAATGCCAATCCGTAATGACCGATGTTATCAGTTTCATACGACGCCTTTGCCATGGAACGAATTGCCATTGACTGGATGATGGAATATTCGTTCTTGTAGCGAATGTCTTTCAACAACGCGTTGATATTCTTCGATATGTTCTTCGGATCTGTGATATCGATGTCGTAACCGAACTTTCCAATGAATAGGTTAAACAAAGCAACACGTTCGGGATCGGGCTCGTCGTGACAACGGAAAACAAATGGAATTTTCTGCTCTTCTTTTCGGTCTTCGATGTACGTGGCAACGAGTCGGTTTGCAAGTAGCATGAACTCCTCAATGAGCTTGTGTGCGTCCTTTGATGTTTTGATGATCAACGTTTCCGGAAGCCCCTCGTCATTCAGGCGAAAACGCACTTCTTGCGATTCGATGTTCATGGCGCCATTCTTCAGGCGTCGCTTGCGCAAAACCTTCGCAATTTTATCAAGCAGAAGAATTTCATCCGTAAAATCACCGTCTTTTCCTTCGATGATTTCCTGTGCTTCTTCGTAGGTAAACCGGCGGTCGGAATGAATTACGGTTTTTCCAAACCACTGCTTGTATACCTTTCCGCCTTCATCAATTTCAACCACAACCGAAAAGGCGAATTTATCTTCGTTCGGACGCAATGAACACGCCATATTCGAAAGCTGTTCAGGCAACATGGGAACTACGCGATCTACCAAATAAACGGAGTTGGATCGCTTCAAAGCTTCAACATCCATGGCTGATCCGGGAGTAACGTAATGACTTACGTCGGCGATGTGGATTCCAACTTCAATATGACCGTTTTCCAGACGTTTAAACGAGAGGGCATCATCGAAATCGCGCGCATCTTCCGGGTCGATGGTAAACGTTGTGATGCTACGAAAATCCCTTCGCTTTGCAACTTCTTTTTGATCGAGATCCATGCTGATTTTTTCCGCTTCGGTCATAACCTGGTCCGGAAAACGGAACGCTATTCCCTGATTTACCAGGATGCTGATCATCTCAGTGTCGTTGTTGTTGTCTTTTCCCAACACTTCGATCACTTCTCCGTATGGATTATCAGCAGATTTCGACCATTTCGTGATTTTTACGAGGGCTTTGTCCCCGTTTTTTGCCTTGTTGAGTCGTTCTTTTGGAATAAAAATATCCGTACCCACCCGGGGATTATCAGGCACCAGAAATGCGTAATCTCCGCCGAGTTGAATAGTACCCACAAACTGCGTTCGTTCGCGCTCTAATAGCTCGATTACCACACCTTCTTTGCGCGATTTTCCATGCTTGGTGATTTGTACCTTTACGCGGTCTCCGTCTAAACTTTGCTGCAGCTGATGAGGAGGAATAAAAATGTCGTCCCGACTGTCATCAGTTACCAGAAAACCGGCTCCACGCTGAGTTAGTTCCAATGTTCCTTCAACGAAGTTTTGGGCTTGGTTCAATTGATAGGTACCGTGACTTGGAGAAGAGAGAAAACCTTCTCGTTTCAACTCTTCCAATACTTCAAATACCAACTTGCGAAGTGCCTTTTCCCGAACATCGATCAAAGAACACACCTGACGATGGTTAAGCGTAGAGGAGGAGTTTTGAGCAAATACGCGCCGAAGAGCGGGCTTCACGCTATTCTTCAACTTTGATTTCGATCGCTTTTTCGCCATAGAAGGGCTGAGCACCTTTATTTAGTATTATTCTGAGGCGAAAATAACAAAAGAATTGAGCTGATTATGATAACTTTGCCATAAAACCGAAATCCATGAAAGAAAGAGTAGAACAGGCGATTAACGATCAGATCCGCAAAGAGGCAATGTCTTCACAATTTTACCTTTCCATGGCTTCATGGGCAGAAGGGCAAGGCTTAACAGGAACCTCCGGGTTTTTTTACAAGCATTCTGACGAAGAGCGGTTTCACATGTTGAAACTGATCAAGTTTATCAACGAACGGGGCGGAACGGCGATCATTTCATCCCTGGAACAACCACCGACTGATTTTGATTCACTCGTCAGCGTGTTCGAACAATTGCTTTCGCATGAAATCGAAGTAACAGAAAGCATTAACAATCTGGTGGACATCTGTTTACAAGAAAAGGATTACACAACCCAGAACTTTATTCAGTGGTATGTTTCTGAGCAGTTGGAGGAGGAGGCACTGGCACGAACCATTCTTGATAAAATCCGAATGATCGGAACCGATAAGGCAGGATTATACCTTTTCGATCGGGATCTGGAAAACTCGGTAATTCAGATTGCACCTGCAAATACTGCGACCCTGGGAGAATAAGTCGCTGATTTTTTTGGTATTTTTCGTACAAGAACAAAATGACTTGGTATAGAATTCTTATATTCATACTCGTATCTACCTCCTCGTTTGCGCAACGAGACTTTCGTTTTTGCAACTATACGATCACGGATGGACTCTCTCAAAGTGCAGTGAAGAGTATTGTGCAAGATGAGCAGAATTCACTTTGGATCGCCACACAAGAAGGCCTGAATCGTTTCGATGGGAAAACGTTTGAAATCTTCAATTCATCAAACACGGAAGGGATCATCAACGATTACATTACGTGTGCTTCTGTTGATTCGGAAGGATCACTTTGGTTCGGAAGTAATGGCGGTTTGATCTATTACGATGAACGCACTGAACAATTCAAAACACACTTCAGGAAAGAAGGAAACGCGTTTCAAATCAAAGACATTAGCCTCAGTCTGGATGGCAAAAAAGTTTGGATCGCATCATCCGAAGAGGGACTATATAGCATGGACCGATCGTCTGGAAAATTTCAGTCGTATCAACAGCAAATTTCCTCCCGAAAAGTCACTCAGGTACTGGAAGCTTCTTCCGGAACCTTACTCGTCGCTACGGAAGACCAAGGCTTGTTAGTATTCAACACAAAAAATAAAGTAAGTTATCAAATTCAACAAACAGCCGAAGGGGTTCAGCTTCCGTTGATCAATAAATTGATTCGTCAGGGAGACAGTCAGGTGATGATTGCAACGATTGCCGGACTTTATGAATTCGATGCGGAAAACAAGCAATGCGCACTGAAGTTTCCGAGCTTTCACAATCGCGCAGGTAAAATCAATATTGCAGATGTAATTTATTATCAGGATTTAGGGTGGGTAATTGCTACGAGAGGTGAAGGAATTCATATAATTTACGATAACGGTGAATCGTATCGCATTGTAGAGGACATTTTCCACGAGAGAAGCCTGCTCAGCAACTCACTCAACGCATTGTTTCGCGATCGCGCCGGCACCATTTGGGTCGGTTCGCAACGAGGTTTGTCAGGGTTTGATCCAACGAACAAAGGAATTTTGGGCGTAGGTCCGAGTGGAAACGAAACATCCGGAATTCCATCTCCTATTGTTTGGAGCTTTGAAGAATCATATGATCAACAATACATGTTTGTCGGAACGGGAAAAGGCGTATCGTGTTATGATCGCACAACGGGAAAATACCGGCATTTTTACCGAAAAACCCGTCGTGGAGAAACGCTTGATGAAACTTCGGCACTTTCCATTTTTTTCGTACGTGACGGACTTTTGCTCGTGGGTTGCACAGGCGGGCTTTTTGAATTGAACTATACCGCTTCAGACTATTCATATCGTGAAGTAGAGATGGAAGACGACCTGCTGCTTCACAAACGCGTGTATTCCATTATTCATTGGAAAAATGATCAGTACCTGATGGCGACAAAAGGAGGAGCGATTTTATATGATCTCAATTCTCGTGACATTCGGGTTTTCGAGCATGATGTATCAAAACCCAGCAGTACAATTTCGAAGGGAATCTGTCGACTCGTGCACCGCGATCGTGATGGGACGATATGGCTTACCACTTCCGTAGGAGGGTTGAATAAATTTGTAGAAGAGAACGGGAACCTTTCCATCAAACCATACCAGCACAATCGATTGATCAAGGCTGTATCTGAGAACTACATCACGTCCATTTACAAATTGCGTAGGGGGGAGTATTGGCTCGCGACGCTGGGTTCGGGTGTGTTTCATTGGAATGAAAGCACGCAGAAAATCACAGAATTCAATCGGAAGAACGGACTTCCCAATGACGTCGTGTACGGGTTGCTACCGGATAAAAAAGGAAACCTATGGCTAAGTACCAATCACGGATTGTGTGTGTTGAATCCGAAGACCAAATCGGTACGATCCTTCTCGGAAGTACACGGATTGCTTTCGAATGAATTCAACATAGGTGCCCATCTGAAGTCCAAATCCGGAGAAATGTACTTCGGAGGAATTTGTGGATACAACCACTTTTATCCGGAAGACCTGAGCATTCAAAACAGAGACCTGACGGTTACCTTTTCCAGATTCCGATTGAAAAACGAATGGTTAAAACCCGGAGTAGAAGGGACTCCATTGATGAAACCACTTTATCTAACGGATGAAATCAACCTCAGTTATCGCCAGCGCGGTTTCACGATCCGCTTTCATACGTCTCTGCTTAATGAACCCGGAATGGTAAACTACAAGTACATTCTCGAAGGATCTGATCAACCGGAGATTTTGCTGGGCACTGACAATGAAATCCGGTTCAATGCGCTCGCTTCCGGAAGTTATGTTTTGAAAGTATATGCGAGGCTGGGAGAGGGGCCCTGGAGCTCAACACCCGCAAAGATAAAGCTCAACATTGCAGCACCAATTTGGGCCACATGGTGGTTTTGGGTCATTGTTTGTGTCATA
>JAURNA010000283.1 GCA_030830385.1 Crocinitomicaceae bacterium
AACAACAACAACAACAGCTGCTGTTACATAACAGTAAAAACAAAAACAACAGCTGCTGTCAATGGTAAGAACAACAACGTTCGAACAAAAACGACAACAACAAGAAAAAAAAACAAATGCTGCTGTTGTCGATGGTATGAAAACCACAGGCAAGCAACTGGTTGATGTACCGGATTTTCACATCGGTTGGAATAAAGTCGTGAAGTCCTTGCATTGCATCACGTGGACATTCGATCAATTGGAGATTCTGCATACGATAAAATTACGATTTTCCAATTGCATTCCTTTTCAGGATTGCCTTGTTGATCCTACCGGGGAGTTTGGGACCTTCGTAAATGAATCCAGTGTATACCTGTACGAGATCCGCTCCGGCATCCAACTTTTCGAGAGCGTCTTCCGCTGTGTGAATTCCTCCTACCCCAATGATTGGAAAGGCTTTTTCTGATTTTTCGGCAAGGTAGCGAATGACCTCTGTTGAGCGTGTGGTAACGGGTTTTCCGGAAAGACCGCCGGCTCCAATTGCTTTGAGTTTACTTTCTTCCGTCTTTAACCCTTCACGACTGATTGTTGTGTTGGACGCAATAACTCCGTCCAGATGAGTGTTCAGCGTGATCTCAATGATGTCATCAAGTTGTTCGTTTGTCAAATCCGGGGCAATTTTCAACAGGATGGGCTTGCGCTTTTCTTTCGCGCCGTTGAGCTTCTGGAGTTCAGTCAACAACTGTGTTAGTGGTTCTTTCTCTTGAAGTGAGCGCAAATTGGGCGTATTCGGTGAGGATACGTTCACTACAAAATAGTCGACATAATCAAACAGCACCTCGAAGGATTTCTTGTAGTCCTCCACGGCTTCTTCGTTGGGTGTCACTTTATTCTTTCCAATATTCCCTCCGATGATAATGTTCGTTTTGCGCTTCTTCAATTGCTCTTTTGCCGCTTCCGCTCCATCGTTGTTGAATCCCATTCGGTTGATTAGTGCCCGATCAGGTTTCAGGCGAAAAAGTCTTGGTTTTTCGTTACCCGGCTGCCCAAGTGGTGTTATGGTTCCTACTTCGATGAATCCAAACCCACAATACGCAAGCTGGTTATACATGGTTGCATCCTTGTCGAAACCAGCAGCGAGGCCAACAGGGTTGGGAAACGTGAGTCCAAACAACGTGCGCTCAAGACGTGGGTCATGTACAATGAATCTCTTTTTCCAAATGGCTTTCATCCCGGGAATGGCCAGGGTAAAGCGAATTAATCGTGCGGTAAAGTGGTGAACTTTTTCGGGATCAAAGAGGAATAAAAATGAGCGTATGATTGAATACATGAAGCAATGTTTACACAAAGTTATAAACAGAAAACGGGGCCTGATAAAAGACCCCGTTCTATCTTTCAAAAAATATCAACAATCAGAACTTGTAAATTCCTTTCCACTTGTGCATGCGTCGTGCACGGGCATAATCCTTGTAGGTTACGTTACGAGCAAATACGACGTTTATGTAATAGTATGCATCTTTCTCGTTGTCTCCACGCTGCTGGTTCGTACTAAACCAGGCTGTATTTTGCACAGATGGGTTGGAGAGATACGCTGAAGCTGCACCGTTTTGCGCAGCCAGTTCATTTCGGTCATAGTATGAACCGCTTACGTCGTCGATGTAATCCGAGAACGTTTTCACATAAGTTGCCTCAATTCCAACTCGCCACATACGGTTGATTCCCATACGAAGACCGATCCCAAATGGAACTGTTGCTGTTACCGGAAGGTATTTTCGGGGACCGTCTGCCAATCCTTGACCTTCTGTTCCAAGTGGACGAAGTGCTGTCCAGCTTCCCTGGTACAATGCTTTTGGATTAAAGTATGCGATACCGGCACCTGAGAACAAATAGATTTGCTCGTTATGGTTACGCATTCCTTTCAGACCTGGAATGTTGTAACGTGCACCAAATTTTTCGTTTGCGAGTATAATTATTTCGATTCGTTGTTTCAACTCGATGACCATCGAACGGAAGTGAAGGTTTCGGGAGCGACGTATAATTTCCATTGTGTGTGCGTCATTTCCACGAAGCAATCCAACGTTTACTTCTGTTGTAGTTGCCCAATAAGGATGCCAACGATAGCGATATGCTGCCATTGCACTCCAACCCGAAGAAGGCCAGTCAACGTCGGCCAGGCTGTAGTCCGTACCGACGCGGTTACGTCCTCCCAGGTCTCCCAGAAACTGCGTGATACCACCACCAAATAATATTTCTTTCTTGTTGAGCGACCAGTTTCGCTGAGTGTTGAAGTTCGTATGCTGCCCGAAAGCAACAGTAGCTGTGCATAGTAGAACCAGACAAACTAATTGTTTCATTGCTCTTCTGATTGAGTTTAATAGTATACGTGTATGATACTGTATCTTCAACGAAGGTATGAAATGTTTGGCATTCAATCCAAAAAAACGGTCATTATTTTATTCATTTGTGATTGTGAATGAACAAAATACGCTTCCGTTTTTCGATGCGATCACAAAGAATCAATCAGTAGGTTGGCACTATACGAATGGAGGGAACCATTTTCCGGCTCCCATCTGGAGTTTCAACAATTATCCGGGTTATAAGAATTTCCTGATTGACATTGTAGCGTCGGATTTTGTCGCACATGTATGAAGATATTTGTCTTCCCCGAATGGTTTCAATAGCATCTTCTCCCATGCCGTTATTGTACTGAATGGTATATGATAGAACGGTTGATCCGTCGTTGCATTCAATTCCGTCAGAAGCGCACAAACTCCCTACAAATACGGGTCCGTCAACAACTCCGACGAGTGTAGCCATTGTCTTCTTCGGGTACACAGGTTCTGGGTTGACGGGTTCAGAAACACGATGAACAGGCTCATCTGGCCTGTCCTCTGCTACCACGAGTTGATCCACATGATCTTCCGCTTTACTCTCCGGTGCAACTGTTCTGCTGACCTCCTTTTCCGGAACGTCCGGAGGATCACTTTCTTTGATTGCGTGAACCGACGGGTCGGTTTCCTGAGAGCGTTCCAAAACGGCATTGTTCTCATCGGAAGCAGGAGGTGAATCCTGATCTACGTTGTAAGTGGCCACTTGAAGAGGAGTAGATTTTAGATCATGTTTTTTCGTGTTATGTAATAAATTGGTAATTGATAGTACTGCAGCTACAGCTGCAAGCCCAACTGAACCGTAAAACCAAGTAGATTTCCATAGGGGAATTTGGCTCGCCTTGAATCCCTTGAGAACGGAGCTAAAATCCTGCCGGTCTTTGATGTACTCCGAACTCAACGGTTCACGGTCCAACGTGGTTCTTCGTTTTTCCATTTCTGTGTTATTTCAAAAATTGTTTTTTCAGCCTGTCCAGCGCCCTGAAGGTTCTCACCTTGGCGTTGTTTTCGGTGATATCAAGTATTTCGCCCATTTCGCGATACGATCTTTTTTCAAAGTATCGTAGTTCGATCAACTGCAAGTCATCTTCCCTTATTGTGGACAAAATTCGCATCAGTTTTACTTTGTTTTCCGCGTTATCGTCCTCGTCAAATTCTTCAATCATTTCGAAGAGGTGTGTACTCTCTACATTCACGGTTCTTCTCGCCTTGCGATCACGGAATGACTGGTACAATTCGCTTTTAGCAATCCGGTAGAGCCAGGAGGAAAAAGGAACACCTCTGTACTCGTACTTACGAATATTGCTCATGGCTTTGATAAACACTTGCGAGGTTACATCAAAGGCCAAATCTTCATCGTCCATCCGCTGATAGACGTACCGAAATATCTGCTCGTGATACTTCGAATACAGTGGACCGAATCGCTCAGGGTCCTTCTTCGCATCCCTAATCCAATCAAGCTCTTCCCTCAGCTTGGTATTGGACTGGTGATAAACAGGGTTCACTGCCATAGTTCTGGTTTTATGTTCTAGTTTGTTCGCTTGCGGGCTGATTTTATAACAACACGACTCTGCTTTGGTTACAACTTAAAAACGCAAAAAGTTTACCAATAGTATGCGTGCATATCTTTAATCATTTACGAAAATGGCATTTTTCGACGGTTTGAACTAGATTTTTCTGTTACGAAATGTTGTATCGGTCAACGCATGAAGGAATTCGATCAGGTATTTTCTTTCTGATTTTGAGAGCGAAATGTTCCGAACGCGCGGGTCGATCCCGGAGCGGTTTGCGGGAGCCTCATAATGAGAGAGGACTTCGTCGAGTGATTGGAGCGAGCCATCGTGCATATACGGTCCGGTGATCGCAACATTTCGCAACGACGGAATTTTGAATGTCCCCTTGTCCTCCTCTTTTGCCGTAATTCGATATCGGCCCTGATCGGAATCGGATTCTGAAGTAAATCCATTGTTCGCCAATTCTCCGGAAGTGAAAAGTGAACCGGAATGACAGTCGGCGCAACCCAGTTTATTCTCGAATAAGTTCTTTCCCCTTTCCTCGCCGTCTGTTAATTGAGTTTTTCCCTCCTTCCAGAGATCAA
>JAURNA010000284.1 GCA_030830385.1 Crocinitomicaceae bacterium
CAACATTACCTTGAAACCATTTTCGTGAGCCATTCGGATGCATTCGGAGGTTCCCTTTACAGTTTCTCCCCACCAGTTCCCTTCCTCGTTGTACTGAACAATTGGCTCTCCGCGCTCTGAAAACCCATAGGGAATCATGGCCAGCCATTCTGCCGAAATGGTATCAATTGCCCGGAACAACTTAGGTCCGACCTTTGAGGGAGGCATTTCCAAACTTACACCGGCCATTTTATTCAGGGAGGATTCAACGGAAACCGGATCATTCGTAGGTTCTCTTTCACAGGATGCGAAAATCAAACTTGCTGCTATCGCAATACATCTCCTAATCCAGGACAATTTCATCTCCGTCGATTACGTACTCACAATTTTTGAAAACTGCTGATGCTTCGTTGACGTGCTCATCGCCGGAATCATACCGGGCACTCAAATGACCCATAATCAATTTACCCACATTGGCTTCGGCCGCAACTTTTGCTGCCATCGTGGCTGTTGAGTGCTTTGTTGCCCTGGCCCGATCCTCGTGCACATCCAGAAAAGTTGCCTCGTGGTATAGCAAGTCCACATTTTTCACAGACTCGACTACCTTTTCATGATAAGTCGTATCTGAGCAATATGCATACGATTTCGCTCTGGGCGGTGGGGCTGTATATTCCCGGAAATTGATTTGATTTCCATCCTCATCTTCTACGTCTTCTCCTTTCTTCAATCGGTGGAAGTATTCAAATTTGATACCATCCTTTCTGGCTTTATCTGCCAACAACGTACGCTGTCTTGGTTTTTGCCGCACAAGAAACCCATTCGTTGGAATTTTATGAAACAAGGGAAATGCATCCACCCGAATTTTCTCATCTTCGAAGAGAACGGAAGTAGAATCGGGGGCAATTTCTTCAATCAACAGGTCATAGCCAAGTCGTGAGCCTCCGATTGTCAATTGCATTTCGACTATTTTTTTGAGTCCTTCTGGGCCGTGAATCGTCATTGGACGAACCCGACCCAACATGTGGATGGTACTCAGCAAACCCACCAAACCAAAATAATGATCTCCGTGAAGGTGTGTGATAAAAATCCGATCGATTTTCTGAAACTTGAGTCCGTATTCGCGAATGCGCATTTGCGTGCCTTCGCCGCAGTCAATCAGAAACGTACGACCATTGCATTCAATCCATTGTGCAGACGGATTTCGGGTGCCCGTTGGAACCGCGGACCCGCTGCCCAATATTTTGATTCGGAAACTCACTGGATTGCCTGAAGGGCTTCTTTCTCACCGTCTGTAATGGTGAGTACCCTGTCTAATTGTGCAATTTCAATCAACTTGCGAACGTTGTCCTGCAATCCGCAGAGCACAAATTGACCGTTTGTATCCTTGCACAATCGATTTGCGACCAAAATGGCACTCAATCCGGATGAATCGCAGTATTTGGTCGCTGCCATGTTAATGACGATGTTGTTCACGTTTTTCTTGTTGAGCACAAGAATTTCCGCCTTCAAATCAGGAGCGTTCGCTGCATTGAGCCTTTCAACGTTAGTCGTTACGACTGCTGTTTCATTTTCCCGATGTATTGCGAAATCCATGAGTTGTTTCTTTCAAATGTACTAATTTTTACTGACGCCCAATCTGCGCTGCGAGGAGGTAAATCACAGCCATACGAACCGCAACTCCGTTCTCAACCTGATCCAGAATTATGGCTTGGTCGGAATCAGCAACATCACTTGTAATTTCAACCCCTCTGTTGATCGGCCCGGGGTGCATCACAACAATTTCTTTATCCAGAGACTTCAGCATGTCAAGAGTAAGTCCATACTGCATGCTGTATTCTCGCAGCGAAGGAAAGTATTTGATGTCTTGACGCTCTAACTGAATGCGAAGCATGTTTGCGACATCGCACCATTCGATCGCTTTTTGAAGGTTGTGCTCAACTTTCACTCCCAGTTGATCCATGTATCGGGGGATCAGGGTGGTAGGGCCACATACCATAACTTCGGCGCCCAGTTTCTGCAGGCAGTAGATATTCGAAAGGGCTACGCGAGAGTGAAGAATGTCTCCAACGATTGCCACTTTCTTTCCTTCTACGGCACCCAGTCGTTCGCGAATCGAATACGAATCTAGAAGTGCCTGAGTAGGATGTTCGTGGGTACCATCACCTGCATTCACAATTTTAGCATCAACGCGCTCCGACAGAAACTTAGCTGCTCCGGGGTTCGGGTGGCGCATCACTACCATATCCACTTTCATGGACAGGATGTTATTCACTGTATCCACCAGGGTTTCTCCTTTCTTCACAGAGCTACTGGCCGCTGAGAAGTTGACGATGTCCGCAGAAAGTCGCTTTTCGGCCAATTCGAACGAAAGTCGGGTGCGTGTGGAATTTTCAAAAAACAGATTGGCAATGGTGATATCCCGGAGGGAAGGAACTTTTTTAATCGGTCGGTTGATTACCTCCTTGAAACTATCGGCTGTTTTGAAAATAAGCTGGATATCCTCCCGGGTCAGGTTTTCAATTCCAATCAGATGGTCCACACTCAATCTATCCATTGCTTTCCGGTGTATACAAGATTACTTTGTCTTCTCCTTCGATTTCCTTCCACTCCACAGCTACGCGCTCGGAAACAAGTGTGTCCACTGTTTTCCCAACATAATCTGCTTGGATGGGAAGATCACGACGGAATCGACGATCGATTAACGAGAGTAACTCCACTTTTGTGGGTCGACCGTAGGCCAGAAGGGCATCAAGCCCCGAACGTATGGTTCGCCCAGTGAACAAGACATCATCCATGAGAACAACATGTTTGTTCTCAATGACGAAATCTATGTTCGTTGCACTTGGAATAGGAGGAGATTCTCTGCGTCTGAAATCGTCGCGATGGAACGTTATATCGAGGTTTCCACACATGATTTCTCTATCCAAAATAGATTCAAGTTGACTTTTGATACGCGCAACTACGTTTATACCTCTCGGCTGAAGACCGATTAGTACCGTATTTGAAAAGTCTTCGTGTGTCTCGATGAGTTGATAGCAAAGTCGGTTAATTGTAAGCTCAAAATGCCTCGAGTTAAGAATGACCTGATTTTCCATCGGCTCAAAGATAATTGAAAATCAGATCGTGTCATTCATTTGGATTGATTTTGCCGCATCCAGACGAAAAAATCACCTGAAAAACCCGTTTAATGGCTATTGAAACCGTTAAATCAGTGATCAATACAGTTTAGGTTTTTTTCAAAAATTCAGGAAGTGAAATCCTTAAATTAGTCCTGTAGTTAGGTTAATAAATTAGAAGGCTTGTCTTTGAGTTTTCGTTTGTTTTTGGTTTAGTTTGCCTGGTTTTGTGTTGCTTCTTTTTTCTATCGATTTGGTTGACTTCGATTAGACGCAAGGCCGGGCTTTCTTTGTTGCAATACTTTGAGACGAAAGATGGGGAAACACCGGACGAAGATGCGCGTATGGCTTCAGATCAAGTGAACCGCACAGAGAATCCATCAGGAGTGCGATCCAACGATTCATGTCCTTCCTTAATTCCCTCCTTTCTTGCGCACTTCGTAGCCCATGGACAGGAGAATATCGACCACTTTGTCTTTGAACGAACCCTGAATGAGAATTTCCCTGTCTTTGACTGACCCACCTGTACCGCACTTCGACTTGATCGTTTTTCCGAGGTCCTTTAAGTCATCGTTGGAGCCAACGAATCCTTCAACGAGAGTCACTTCTTTTCCCTTCCGCTGCTTTCTGTCAATGGACACATACAGCAATTGATCTTTTGGATCAAGTGTTTCGAACGCTTCATCTTCGTCGTGATCATACCTGAAATCCGGATTGGTGGAATACACAACGTTTACTCTTTTTTTCTTACTCATAATTCATTCTTTTTCGATGATCGCTCCGGGAACGTCGTCAGAAATAATGGATGTCGGCAATTTACGCAAAGCTGCCCGAATTCCCCTGGGCGAGCGCATATGGAACAGCGAGACTTCGTATCCGTCCTGTTTCATTTCCCCGATCTGATCCCTGGTAAAAAGCTCCTTGTCCAGGACAAATCCTGCTATTGCAGGTACTTGTTTTTTGACGGATTGATAACCCGACCAACTATCAATCTGTGCGTAAACTTCCAACGAATGGTGCACGAATGACTTCATCCAACCGATATGATGCAGGTGGCAAATGACGCGGGTGTTGGGCCGCGTTTGACGGAACACGTTGAGTTGATTGATAAACGCAACAGAATCCACCTGTTGGTTTGTGCAGGGATTCATATGGCGAATGTCGAAGTGAATGGTTTTTCCGGTAACCAGAACGTCAGCAAGGTATTTCAATTGGGTGAGATTCGCTTCGAAATTTCCAGTTGAACTATTGTTGAGTCCCGTGTATTTGATTCCCATCAATTCTGAGTTGGTGTAGTTTTCTACACAACCGGAACCGTTGGTTGTGTTATCCAAAAAGCCATCGTGGAAAAACCAAATGTGTCCGTCTTTCGATAATCGGGCATCCAGTTCTACTCCGTTACACCCGGGATGCGCCAATGCAAGTCGGATGGAAGCCTGGGAATTGCCCGGATAAATGCTCTGGGGATTCTCAAGTCCATATCCCGCATGTCCCAAAACTTCGATTTCAGAATAATCCTGTTTCGCACAGCCTGACAATAAGACCACGCCAAATAGACTACCAGCGATAGATGCAACCCAAAGATACCTCATAGCCCCAAAAATGAAAATATTCGTTCGATGTGTTTTCTTTGCCAAAAAATGCAATGGCACCCGGTCCGAAGTGACCATCGAGGCCCACGTTCCATCTTTTGCCATATTCTGAATTCAATCCGACCATGATTGTGTACGTTTCTTTCCACATGCTTACCTGCTTACTCATTTTCTCAAAGGTCAATCCCATTTTACC
>JAURNA010000285.1 GCA_030830385.1 Crocinitomicaceae bacterium
AAACAGCCTGAAGGATTACCTCTTTGGGAAAACAATGATTCTTGAACATAGCGGTTGGTTTTAACCAAAGCTACGATTTTCAGAATAGATGCGACAGAACCCGTCTTCTCTAAATTCTGTATTTCAAACCAAACTCTTCCTCGTTTGGAATGAGTACGATACATGCAGAATTCATTCTTACGTTGAGCCTACCCATAAATAATAACTGTCACGGTTTTTGCGTATCTTTGGTATATGAGTTCGGCAGAAATCAAAATATCAAAGATTATTGAGTTGCTTGGTCGCACTGATGAATCTACTTTAGACAAGATTATCGGTTTGCTTGGTAGTTCAAAGAGTGATGCGGACACGACTGACGTTTTCCCTCCAGAGGTAATCGAAGGGATTGCTAAATCTAAGAAGCAAATTAAGAACGGTCAGTACACTTCTCACGATACTATCAGAGCAAAGTATAAAGACTTGTATCCAAACGCCAATATCTAAATGAAGGTAATTTGGTCCGATGATGCGGATAGTACATTCGCTGATGTCATTGAGTCTATCGAAAAGCGTTTTTCAAGAAAGGTTGCGATTGAATTTATGGAAAGCACCTTCAACGTAATTGAGGTAATCGAAAGCTATCCGAAATTGTATACGAAAGTAAATGTGAAAGGGATCAAGGGAGTTCATCAGGCGGTCATTCACCCCAAAACTTCCATGTTTTACAGCGTCGGAAAGACGCACATCGAGATTCTATTCTTTTGGTTTAATCGCGCCCATCTTGAAACTGAATAGGTTGAAATCTCCTCTTTCGGAAAGTATCGGAAACTTTCGGAAATATTCGGAAATATTCGGAAAATAATCATACCTGAATCCGTTTGGAAGCACGCATGATTAATTAACTCGTTTAACTTAAATCGGAAAAAACTGATTAATCTTCCCCCGCCGGTTTTCACCATTCGGTCGTATATAACGCTCCGTGGTGGTCATCCACTTTTGTCCTGAAAGATGTAAAATCCATTGATATTGACCCGTCTATTCCGGTCCAAGCTGACCCGTCAAATGAACGTGTCAAAAGTGGACATTCATGCACACTTTTTAGAATACTACCCAAGATAATAACATTGAAGAATCAATAATTGAAAAGAATAAAAACTGTAGCTATTACGCTTGGTACCCAAACCTAAACTGCATTGAAACACAGTTTAGCCAAACGTTGAGAATTCACTGCCTGCGGAAGATCACCGTTACAGAGCTAGCTCTGTAGTTAACTCATTTCAATCGTACATCCGTCCCCTCGGTTTGGGCAAATGTCGTACAATCCCTTTCCACAGAACGACTCCTTACCACTCCTTTACCGCCATCCGGATGCAGCCATTTTCCACCGAATTACTACCTTTGCGCCTTAGCAATCAGTATGGCAGATACACGATACAATCTCCGGGGAGTTTCAGCTGGAAAAGAAGATGTTCACAACGCGATAAAAAACGTCGACAAAGGGTTGTTTCCACAGGCCTTTTGCAAAATCGTACCGGATTACCTCACAGGAGATCCCGATTACTGTATCGTAATGCACGCCGATGGCGCCGGAACAAAATCTTCGCTGGCATACATGTATTGGAAAGAAACCGGTGATCTTTCCGTGTGGAAAGGAATTGCTCAGGATGCACTCATCATGAACGTTGACGATCTGCTTTGCGTAGGAGCAACTGACAACATTCTTCTCTCTTCCACCATTGGACGCAACAAAAACCTCGTTCCGGGAGACGTCATTTCTTCCATCATCAATGGGACGGAAGAACTGCTTGAGTCCCTTCGATCTCAGGGAATCGGAATCTACTCGACGGGAGGCGAAACAGCCGACGTTGGCGACCTGGTGAGAACGATCATTGTAGACTCAACTGTGGTTTGCCGCATGAAGCGCTCTGATGTGGTTTCCAATCATAACATTCAGGCAGGAGATGTAATTGTCGGCCTGTCCTCATCGGGGAAATCAACCTACGAAGACCAGTACAACGGCGGAATGGGAAGTAACGGCCTTACCTCGGCTCGCCACGACGTGTTCCACAAACTGCTTGCTGAAAAATACCCGGAAAGCTTCGATCCGTCTGTACCGGAAGAACTCGTGTATTCAGGGACCAAATCGCTTACGGAAGCTACGGATACAGAATTGGACGCTGGAAAATTAGTCCTCTCACCCACACGGACGTATGCACCCGTAATCAAAGAAATAGTGGATCACCACAGGGCAGAAATCCATGGAATGGTTCATTGCTCGGGAGGCGCACAGACCAAAGTGCTTCACTTTGTAGACAACGTGCACGTGATCAAAGACAACCTATTCCCCACACCTCCACTGTTCCGAATGATACAGGAAGAATCCGGAACGGAATGGAAAGAAATGTACAAAGTCTTCAACATGGGGCACCGCATGGAAATCTACGTTCCGGCAGATGTCGCGCAGGACCTCATTTCCATTTCGAAAAAGTACGGTATCGACGCGCAGGTAGTTGGACGTGTGGAGGCGCACGAAGGAAAAAAATTGACCATTCAATCCTCCGAAGGGGAGTTCATTTATTCATAACCATGAACGATTTGTTCCAAAAGCTGGAGGCGATCCACATTCGCTTTATCGAGGTTAGCAAAATGATTGTTGATCCCGACATCATTGCTGATATGAAGCGCTATGTCAAGCTGAACAAAGAATATAAAGACCTCGAGGAAATCGAAAAAATATATCACGAATACAAAAATCTCCTCGACAATCTGAAAAGCTCGAAAGAACTTCTCGAGATGGAAGAAGATCCGGAAATGCGCGAAATGGCCAAGATGGAAATTGATGATCTCTCAGAGCGCAGACCTGTCCTTGAGGAGAAAATCAAATACATGCTGATCCCGAAAGATCCGGAAGACGAAAAAAGTGCGATTATGGAATTGCGCGCCGGAACAGGAGGTGACGAAGCCTGCATTTTCGTGGAAGATTGCTTCCGTATGTATACCCTGTTCTTCAAAGAGCAGGGATGGTCCTACGAAGTAGCCAACTCACAAGAAGGAGGAACCAAAGGATACAAGGAAATTGCCATGAACGTTGAAGGACCCGGCGTATATGGCATCTTGAAATTTGAATCCGGAGTTCACCGCGTACAGCGTGTTCCGGAAACAGAATCACAGGGCCGTGTGCACACCTCCGCGATCACGGTTGCCGTCTTACCCGAAGCGGAAGACGTAGATTTTGAATTGAATATGTCCGACGTTCGACGCGATACATTTCGTGCCTCAGGCGCAGGAGGTCAGCACGTAAACAAAACGGAATCTGCCATCCGATTAACACACATCCCGACAGGAGTAGTCGCCGAGTGTCAAGACGGTCGTTCGCAGCACAAAAACCTCGAAAAAGCCATTTCCATGCTACGGTCAAAGTTGTACCAAATTGAATTGGAAAAAGCACAAGCCGAGCGCGCAGAACACCGCAAATCACTCGTTTCTACGGGAGACCGATCGGCCAAAATTCGAACGTACAACTATCCGCAAGGACGAATCACAGACCATCGCATCAACAAAACCATGTACAACCTGGGAGCATTCATGAACGGCGACCTCACGGAAATGATCGATGCGTTGAAAATGGCAGAGAACGCCGAAAAACTCAAGGGACAGGAAGTATGACACGTCAGGAATTAATACAGCAAATTCGGAACAAACGTTCTTTTCTGTGCGTAGGTCTGGACACCGATTTGAAACGAATACCCAAACACCTCCTCAAAACGGATGATCCCATTTTCGAATTCAACAAGGCCATTATTGATGCGACCCTTGATTACGCTGTAGCCTACAAGCCAAACATTGCTTTTTACGAGTGCCACGGACCGAAAGGCTGGGAATCTCTGAAAAAAACAATCGATTACATTCCACCGGACACATTTACCATTGCTGACGCCAAGCGCGGTGACATTGGAAATACATCGCGTTACTACGCAGATGCTTTCTTCAACTACCTGGGTGCCGATTCCATTACCGTTGCTCCGTATATGGGAGAAGACAGCGTTGCCCCTTTCTTCGAATACGAAAACAAATGGGTCATTTTGCTGGCCCTTACATCAAATAAAGGCTCACTCGATTTCCAGTTCATATCGGATGGCGACAACGAGGAGTTGTATAAAAAAGTACTCAGGCGTTCTCAACAGTGGGGAACTCCCGAAAATCTCATGTACGTTGTAGGCGCAACCCGCGCAGAAGGAATCGGAGAAGTCCGGAAACTCGCCCCCGATCATTTCTTCCTCGTACCCGGAGTCGGAGCTCAGGGCGGATCACTGGACGATGTGGCCAATTACGGCTGGAACAATGACTGTGGAATACTCGTCAACTCCTCACGCGGAATTATTTATGCATCCGAAGGAGAAGATTTCGCCGATCGGGCTCGTGAATCAGCGCATTCTCTTCAGCAGGAAATGGAACGCATCCTCCACGAGAAAAAATTCTAATAATCAGAGAGTTAATTGGATTATAAATTTTGATTTTGCAGGATTAATTGTTACCTTTCAGGAACACTTAACCCACGCATTGAAAAATTCAAATTGGTTCCGTGCGGCGTTGACCGCCGTCTTGATTGCCCTCAATGGGATTTTCCTCTGTGCCCGTTGTTCCGGTAGCATCTCGGATAAGATACGGATCACATCCATCTTATCCATTAGCATTGCGACTATTTTTGTCGTCTTCATTTTGGCTCGATCAAGAACAAAACACCGAACGCAAACACCTCAGTAGGACCTGAATTCTTAAATTCCCCTACACCCTTTCATTTCTGTGATTTTTGGCATCAGGATTGCTCTGTCAATTCCTTTGAGTGCTCACATTTTATAGTACCTTTGTGTCTTCAACAACCGTAAGGAAAGAAACCAGCATGTGGCAATTTATTGCTAATCTAATTCTGAGAAATCGTTTTGTGATCATCGGGCTTATTACCCTACTCACCGTTTTCTTTGGATACCATGCGTTTACCGGACTCAAACTCGACAACCGTTACGGAGTCCTTCTTCCCAAAAGTGCTGAGGCCGGAATTGACTACGAACGTTTCAAATCGATGTTCGGTGAAGATGGCGGTACGCTGGTGGTTGCGATCAAAACGGATTCACTCTACACCGAAAAGCGTTTTCGAAACTGGAAAGAACTTGGAGATTCCATCCTGCAAATTGATGGCGTTGAGTCGGTGGTTTCCGAAGCAAACCTCTTTACGGTATACAACAATCGGGAAAAGCAAAAATTTGAAGCGCACCGGGTATTTTCCGATACTTCCTACAAGGAAAAATCGATTGACTCGGTTAAAAGTGAAATTCGGAACAATCCACTCTACCACGATCTGCTGTACAACGACAGGGGCGTTTCACTCATGATGATTGCGATTGATGAGGCCTTCCTGATGGATCAAAAAAAAGCGAACATCATTCTGAACATCG